>JABSOG010000849.1 GCA_013216025.1 Algicola sp.
GGCGATGTTTGAGAAGTTTTTGGCCATGTTAGATGATTGTGACGATGTACAAGAGGTTTATCACAACGCTGAGTTTTAATCGCTCTTTCAGATAGATATGGCAGGATGACAAAACAACCGTCATCCTTTGCTTTTTTCGCCACACAGTGGCACCGATAAAGATGCGCAGCAGATTTATTATATTTTTTTGGCGATACGCAACAAACTCGATTTAATCTTCAGACTACTGTTTTTAATTGCCTCGGTATTCGCGTAAATCTTCATCTTGCCCCGCTCTTCAATAAACGCCAGCATGACCCCATCGTGCAGTTCTTCAAGTGAATCGGCAATGGTCAAAATCGACGTCTCAGTGGCTTTTTCAACCAGCATTCTCACCTGCGCCGGCTCAAGGCTGGCAAAATAATAGATGTGGCAATTGTCTGGCAGTTTCTCGGGTTGTTGTTTAAACCGGCTGATATCTTTAACACTATACGGATGCGTACCTGATTTTCGGTTGTTCAACAAATCAAAATACGGCCAGATTTTTTCAATGGTGTCTCGTTCGCTTTCAATAATACAGAGGTTTATCGGTGAATCGGGGCGGGTGAATGCGGATTTTTGCCAATAAACATAAGGGGTAATTTTGTTGATCAATACCGCACGAACATAATCTGGATGCTTGCGATCCAGCTTGGGCGTGGCCAAAAATGCCACTGGCAACAGACTCCCTGTCAACAATACCAGCGTCAGCCGCCTTAATGTTCGATTTAGCATTACGATGGTTGTTACTCCAAAGGCTACCTGCGTAGTCAGATAATCGCCAGAACCGGCCTGTTACCCTCATTAATACAAAACCCAACGTGAATTTCGTTGGATTTTAAGTATAGCAGTGAGCATGAAAAAGTATAATTGAGCAGCCGCTAATAAACTACCCCGCTGCAAGCTGCGGGAAATTACCCCTTTAAATCACTCGTTTTTCTGCCGCTACGTGGCATTATATAAAGATGCGCAGCAGATTTATTAAAACTGAGAGGTTTTTTGCGTTTTACAAGCCGCTGGTTTGCCCCCGCCACAAACACACTGAACGCCTTCGGGGCAAAAACATGATGCCGCCGAAAACTGACAGAACTTTTTGCCTTCACATGACTTTTTAGGCTCTCTGCTCAACTGAACAAAACCGATTTCGCATGCCCCTTTGGCTGTACGACAAACATACTTTTTGTTTTTATCCTGATCTAATAGACATTTGCTGCTGTTGAGGCAATCTTTTTGCGAAAAATCTGCACAACTGCCAGTGTTTCTGGTCGTTAACTTGTCTTTGACTTTAAGCTGTGGAGTGTACTCACTTTTTTTGAAATTGTTGGCTTGAGCGTCCTTTTTCTGCTGTTCGATTTCTTCTTTTTTCGCTTGAGCAGCGGCTTTGGCCTGTTCATCAACCTTTTGTTGCTGAGTTTTTTCGACTTCGGCTGCCTGTTTATCAGCCGATTGCTCAGCTGGAGCGCAAGCGACCAGCATCAGAACTAAAAAGACTTGTGTGCACAGTTGTACAGGTCCACGGACAAATTTGGTTAACGCGTTCATTTATGGTGTATCTCCTCGGTAAGTTACTATAACCATAGCAATTATTTGTTGTTTGTGTAAAAGCAGATTAATTCAATCTTGTTCAGTGGCAAACTGTTGTTTCTCTTCATCGTTTGCCAGTGCAAAACGCTTAAACGTCTGACCCTCGCGGGTAATGGTTTCATCAAACATGGCCAAAGGCCGTATCCATATTCCCCGCTCACCATACATTGGTTGATACACCACATGTTGCTCTTGCGTCTCACTGTGTTTGGCCACAGCAATCACCTGATAAAACTGCCCTTTAAAATGTTTGTACAAGCCTTGTTCAACTGCCATCAATCAACCCTTTTATGCTGAAAATACAATGATTTGACTATACCTTACTTGGCGCGACAATCATACTGCTTACAGGGAAGAGCGGAGGCTGATCATCAATAAATAATGCAGATAAGCTATACTGTTTGCACAAGTCATTACGTGCAAGAAATCAAGATGAATAAACCAGACGATGGTGTTGATTATGAGGCCTACAGAGTCGCCAGCATTTTGGCCTGTTTGCCAGCGAATATTCGTGGATCTTTGGTCGAGTCGCTGCAAATCATCAAACCAGATATCGGCTTTTTGGCGCTGCGTTTTGAAGACCTGTTACATGCCGATGACTCAGGTATTCAAGCCCTGATAAGAGCGGTTAACACTACCGATTTGGTACTTGCACTGAGCTGTACCGAGCTGGTATTAAGACAGCGATTTTATGACAATATGGGCAGTCCGGGTGCCAAGATGCTCGCAGAGGATGTCGCCTCACGACTGCAAAACGGCTCGATTGAACAAGATATGGACGCCTTTGAAGCCAAAATAAACATCGTCGCCATCGCAGCAAAATTGCGCCAAAACGGCCAGTTGACCGTCAACCCGATTGGATTCCACCCCGATTATGTCACAGATGAAATGATCCACAGTATTCAACAAGAATTGCAACAAGCGTGTGAAAAAGCCATGGCAGACGTGCTAACACATAATATGCCCGAAGTGGCCGCAGCAGTATTGTGTCGAAGGCTCGACCGCTCGCAAATATTGCAGCAAATGTTACAACTCGATGAGTTCGAAAGTTATGGCATATTAAGCGAAGACGAGATAGACCAACTACTGACAGGATTAGAAGATTTTCCCGGTGACGATGACTTTTAGTCAGGAATACTATTAATCAGGTATATTATTAATCAGGGATAAAAAGCGGTTCTTGCATCAAAGGTTTTCGATACTCTGCCGCGCCAGTTCTGACCGACAAATTAGGCAAAGGCAAACACAAACCACCACTGTGAGTATGACCACAAAACACACTCAAACTCTTGTTTGGATGATTTGACATAACCTCAAGCAGCATATCTCCCACCGCCTTGCAGGTACAGTGCGGACCATATTCATCATCAGACCAATTACCCTCGTGCCAACCGGCCTGTAAAAATGGCGGTACATGCAACAACATCAGCACTTGGTTAAAATCAGCCAAAGCCGTGGTTAATGTCTGGCGCAAATAATCAGCCGCTTCATCACCGAGCGCATTGAGTTTATCTAACCGTTCAGCCTTTGACAGATTGCCCAACTCATCAATCAACACATAGTCGTTAAACATCACCGTCGAACGCTCAAAATCGCCATTGCGACCGTCAGACCAACCATCGTGACCGACGAGGCAGCAATTATCCGTTAATTTGACGACACCCGATTGCGTCAGATAATGCAAATCGGGCATTTGGTCAGCCAACGCACCTACTTCCCGGCGAACTCCATCAATACTGCCGTGGTAAAAGTCATGGTTGCCGAGCACAAAATAAACAGAACAATCTAGCTGGCACCGTAATTCTTCAAGGTAATCGCAGATACTGGGTGCTTCGGCAATATCACCGCCAATCAGCACAACTTGAGGATTTAAGGCATTAACCTGCTGACACAATTGACTAACTTGCTCTTGCTGGACAAAGTTAAGGTGAATATCGGTCAACCAGATAATTTTCATGCTGTCTCCGATGTTAATAGGGAGTCTTTCAAGGGAGTCATTATGGGCAAGGCTTCCCGGCGTAAAGCCTATATGATAGCATAATTGCCGATCCCCAAACAGGATCCCCCCTTAAACAAGGTGATAGGCAAGGAAACCGTAAATGACCGAACAAATTCAACTGGCGGCCAATACCATCAGTGCTGCTGCTTGCCTGCGGGGCTCAGTTAAACCCGACCAGCAGGACCTTTGGCCGCTCATCTTTGCCATTCCAACCGAACAAGGCCAAGAACAGGCCCGAG
>JABSOG010000850.1 GCA_013216025.1 Algicola sp.
CTCAAAGTGACCAACCAGCGGTCGGCATTGTTCACTTTGAACATATACGCCAAAAAGTATAAAACACCGGCTTTAACGAGCATCACTGCCACCGCCAGCAATATTACCAATTCTAGATTGGCACTCAACACGTCAAAGTTGATGCCTGCGCCTACGGTGATAAAAAACAAACCCAGCAACAAGCCTTTAAACGGCTCGATGTTCGATTCTAATTCATGGCGAAATTCGCTGGTCGCCAGTACCACACCGGCAAGAAACGTCCCCAGCGCGGGTGATAACCCCAGCAAACTCATTAACGTTGCGGTACCCACCACCAACATCAACGCCGTGGTGGTGAATATTTCTCTCAAACCTGTTTTCGCCACAAAGGTAAACAACGAATGACTCAAAAAATGCCCGGCAGTCACCAACGCCACTATAGTACCCACCACCACCAAGCCATAAACCCAGCCAGACAAATCGGCAACCAACGTAAACTCTTCATGACTTTGCGCGACATTATGTGCCGCTGCCTGTGCCGCTTCGACCAAATCAGGTAAAGCCATTAATGGTATTAGCGCCAACATCGGCAGTACCGCAATATCTTGAAATAACAACACTGAGAACGAATTTCGTGCCCCATCGGTTTTATTCAAGCCTTTTTCGTTAAAGGTTTGCAGCACGATGGCGGTAGATGACAGCGAAAAAATCAAACCAATGGTCAAGGCAATCGTCCAGGTAAGCCCCACAATCAAACCCACACCGGTCACCAATAAAACGGTCAACAGCACCTGTAAACCACCAAGGCCCAGTAGTCGATGGCGCATTTCCCACAATATTCTCGGTTCAAGTTCTAAACCAACCAAAAACAGCATCATTGCCACACCAAACTCGGCGTAATGCTGAATGGTGGCAGTTTCTTGACCAACCAACCCCAGTACAGGGCCAATGACCACACCGGCAATCAGATAACCCAACACCGACCCCAGCCCCAGTCGCTTGGCGATTGGCACGGCTATCACCGCGGCACACAAATAAATAAAAGCTTGAATAAAATAGAGTGTCATGACAGTTAATCCTTGATCAACAAAGATAAGTAACGGTTGAGTTTGGGCAGGTCTTTGGCGATTTCAAAATCAAACTTGTTGTCGCGCATCGCCTCAATGAGTCTCCGCCAGTCTTTCACATGCTGGCCAATGCGGTTTTCTTCGACCGCCGTACGTGAACCAAACAAAGTAAAAGGGGCGATGTACTGCATTCCGGTCAGTACAGCGGTTTGTTCCAGCGGATGCAGTAATTGGCGAATGGTGTAGTGGTTATAACCCTCGGCGCGATACGCTTTGGCACTACCACCGGCAGACAAGGCGCAAAAGAATTTTTTACCATGCAAAGCTTTACCAGTCGAACCATAAGCAAAACCATATTCGAGTACTAAATCTTGCCACTCTTTTAGTATCGCGGGGGTAGAATACCAATATAGAGGAAACATAAAAACAATGATGTCGTGCCTGACCAACCGCTGTTGCTCATTATCAATGTTGATGCGAAAGTTGGGATATTCAGCGTACAGGTCAACAATGGTAACGTCTTCGATGTTTTTGGAAGCTTGGTACAAAGGTACATTCACCTCTGACTTTTCGTGGGAAGGGTGGGCAAATAGGATCAAGATTTTGTTTTTTTTGTTGGTGCTGTTGTTTTTGCTGGTCACAACTTATCGTTTTAATAAATGCTTTGAAATCATTATAGTAGCGATGACGGGCTTCCACCACGGCTAAATCACTAATATTTTCAGGGTGCTGGAAAATGAATAAATTTTGTTCGTACTAGTTTACAATAGTACAAAGATATGTATAATGTGTCTTATGTACTGTATCAGTGTAGTACAAAGCTTGATGCGAGATATAGTACCAACCAACGAGGCCATAATGGAAATAGAAATAAACAACAACAGCCCAGAGCCTGTCTATGAGCAGATTGAACGGCAGATAGTCAAAGCAGTTTGTTTACAACAATTGGTGCCCGGTGACAGCTTGCCGCCTATTCGCCAGTTAGCCAATGATTTAGAGCTTAATCACAATACCGTTGCCAAAGCTTATAAGCTGCTTGAGTCTCAGCGGGTGATCCACACTGCAGGTCGCAAAGGCACGTTTATTCAACCCGATGCACTGGCCAACATCAAATTATACCAACAGCAACAGGCAACCTATCAGCTAAAAACACTCGCTGCCTCGTTTCAATCTAGGGGTATGACACATCACGAAATCAATCAATTGCTTAGTGATTGTGCCAACGGATATCAGGAGTAGATTATGACAGATTGGATTATATATGCGGTAATGCTGTTGCAGATCCCCATTCTGCTGATATTTGCAGCCTCCACTCATGGCAAAATTATGCTTAGCGTATTTGTCAATAAAAACCCCCAATGGCTGGCCGATCACCCTGAATTTGACCAGCCAAAACGTTACTATAAATGGATGATGGCTGGTTGTTATACCATTGCAGTCGCCAGTCTTGCGGCCACAATTCAATGGGTGTGGTTACAGCCAGCGCCACAGTATAGGGTCGCCTTATTAATTCTGCCATTGGCCGCATTGATGGTGGTGTTTCACGGTTTCGCTTTTGCCGCCTTTAAAAATATCTACAAAAAAATTCCGTCAAAGGGCACCGTCAAAGCATCTCTTGGTCACCGCAAGCTGTTCAGTTATGTGCCGGCCCCGTTGGTCTGGCTCGGCTTTACACTAAATGCGGTGGTACTGGGCATTTATGTGTGGGCAATGTTCAATGAGGTAGTGACAACACGAATTGCATTGTCACGTATCGGCGGATTGTCTGTATTGTTGCTCATCTGCCTATTCATGTTCAAAATGGAATTACAACGCAAAACCAACCTGATGGAGGAAATATTTGGCTCCAATGCCCGCAAGTTAGGTTTGTATTCAATTGTCGGTGCGGTGTACCTTGGTGTCGCCGTGGGGGTGTTAAGGATTGCTGGTGACATCTATCAACTTAAACCACTAACCGAAATACAAGTATTTGCCCTATTCAGCTTTGGTTTGCAGGTGTACATGGTCATCTTTGGCTTGATGCCCAAAACCCGGCGACTGATCGCCAACTACGACAAACTATTCGCAACATAAGCACAACCTAAACACTTAGCACCTAACACTTCAAAACCCTTATTTTTTATGCAGACAAAGCTGTAGGCTACAGCTTTGCCTGATATTTATCGTGCATTTATAGTACAAGAGGTATTTATTATGAATTTTATTTTAGAAAATTTCACCGCAGCAGAACTTGTCTTCATCGGCCTGCTGGTAGACGCTGTCCTGACTATTTTTCTGTTCAGCGCACTGGTACGTGTCGCCGCAAGGTTAAAAATCATCTCCAAAGAACGTCGCGACCGAGTGATAGAGAAGAAAAAAGGCAAAAAATGGATTGGGGGTATTTATGCGGTTTTGGGCCTTATTATCATTATCGGCATGGACTTTGGTATGCATTGGCAAAACGCTGACGAAGCCAAAGTCTGGCAGCAAGGGGATATTGGCAGCGTAACCGCTAGTATCAATCAACTAAGCGAAGACTTTCTGGTTAAAAAAGACATTCGAGATTTGTGTGTTGGCATCATCAAAGGCAATCAAACCCATTCAGCCTGTTTCACCCACGCACAAGCCAAGGCAGCAGTTGCCATCGATGACAGTGCCATTTTTGAAATCGGTTCTATCACCAAAACCTTTACCTACGCCACCATGCACAAAGTATTGAACAAACACCAAATTGCACTAGACAGCGCCATTGGCCCCTACTTACCAAAAGAGCTGACAGACCTTATACACAAGAATCCAGCGGTT
>JABSOG010000851.1 GCA_013216025.1 Algicola sp.
CACTTTGTCAGTCCGGCAGCCTCCATAGAGACCCACTTATCGAACCACCCCCTAACAAAAGCAAGCCGGTCAAAGCGAATGTTGTCAGCCCGGTTTCGCGGTACTGACGCAATCACATCGCCACTGAAGGTTGCCCCAAGTGCATCCAATGATTTTGGCGCTTTGTTGATGGTTGACGCCATCAATCGATCCAAATTACTCGCGGGTATCACCCAGCTGACACTGGCGGCACCACTTTCTAAACCGCCATCACCAATGCCGACCAATATGCCATCGCTATCGACAACTGGTGAGCCCGAATAACCCGGCAACAAACTGCCATCAAGATAATAAATCGGCAATTTGACATCCAGCACCTTGGCGCGGGTGAGGTTTGCTACGGCGTTGGGCGGCAGCAGAACCTGTAATTGCTCAGGATTGACAAATCCTTTTCTTAGCTCCCGGGTACTCATGCCCAACGCGCCCTGATTAAACCCCAGTGCCGAAATTTCACTCTTGTATTTGGGCTTAATGGGATTATATTTTGTTAATGGCAGCCATCCGGGCACCGGTTTTTTTATCTTCAACAACACCAAATCGGCATTTGGCAGCACCGCAGCAATGGTGGCCCTGCGTTTTATTTTTCCAAATTCGATAATAATCCGGGCTTTGGGATCATTGCTCATCACATGCAGCGAGGTAACAATCTGATCATTGCTTTGCCATAAAAAACCCGAAGCCGCCCCAACGACACCTTGTCTGGTTTTGATTAATATTCTGACCGTGGATTGACTCAGAACCGAGGGGTCAAACTCGGCGTTTGCCGTTAAACTGGTCAATAATGTCAGGGTAAATATCACCAGTGTCAGTACTGTTATTTTCATTTTAAGACTCACATAATGTATTGATGATTAAAAACAAGGACTGGTGTTTGTCCGCAGCACTCAAGTCCTGTTGCTCGATGTTGACGGCCAGTTGCTGCCAGTCCTTGCCCTGCTTGGCAAATTCGGCCATCAACTGGGGATAGCTTAAAGCGCCACCTTGTTGGGTTAATGGTTTCATTTGTGGACAAGACTCATCATTAATGGTGCCACTGGCACAAATCGCCTGTTTGGTGGCCAGCATCACCGCTTTTTGTTGGCCCGGTTCAACCTGCTCTGTCACCAGCAAAGCGGCGGTTTCCCACAGTTCACCCGTCAGTTCAAAATTGTTGATGATTTCATCCAAAGGCAAGCTATCGTCGGTACTTGCCAGCTCATCACAGCTGCTTAAATCTACGTCAGCCGAAAACAGCAAACTTGAATGTTGCTGGTGAATTTGCATTGCCACCGTTGTTATTGCAGGAGCAGGAGCAGCCTGATCCGTGGCCTCTTCAGTGTCAGCATTAGCCGAGTCAACTGGTGGCGCAGCCCCGCCAAGCGCCGCCAATGAAACGCCAAACTCTCTTTGCGCAACAAAATCCAGCGCTTGGGCTTCGTCAAAACCCACTTCGATATATTGCTGCTTTAATGACAGTAATGAAGGCGACAACAGGCTGTGGGATCGGACAAAAATGCCAAGGTAAGCACCAAAAACACAGGCAAAGCCAAATCCACCAATACGAACAGCTTTGGCGTCACCAAAGTTGCCGTCATTCAGCCCAAGGATCCCCGCTAGCATACCGGTCAGCGCCCCCAAAATGGTTGCCACCGTTGGGGTGATACTGGTGCCCATAATAATACCAAAGAGCAAACCGACACCCGAACCTCCGAACAGTGCCAGTTTAAGATTCACCTGTTGGTTTGCCGTGACGATGTCATCGGCTTCAGCCGTTTTATCTACTTTATTCATCGCACTGGTGACTTTATCTATAATCGAATTCATACAGGATCCTGTCTGTGTTGGCTTAATAAAATATCCCAGCAGCAAAGAGGTCGGTGCAAAAGCCTGAAAAGGGTGGCGTAGGTCGTGGTTGAGGAGCTTGCGACGAAGCCCGACATTTGATTAATTTATCTACCAATAGGTTTTATTTTCTACCAAATTGGATTGTCGGGCTTCCGGCTTCGCCGTTCAACCACGACCTACGTGATTATTTTTAACTTTTGCGACAACCTCCAAGCTACGGGGAATGAACCCACGCTTATTCACGCCGCGCAGCGGCCTATATAAAAATGCGAAGCAGATTTATTTAATCAACAACCGAGGTAATTTATTGCGCCGCTTACGCCGTTTTGATTGGTCGTCGCCAAATTGATATCGGTAATTAAGCGCAATCATGCTCGAAGAAGAATCGGCACCATAGGACAATCGATCCAGATTCAGCGATACCTCGGCGTTATTGTCCACACGGTAGTTCAGTTGGGCACCAATCGACCAAATGGTGTCAGATTCCCAATATTTAAATTCATCTACCTTGGGGTAATAAGAACCGCGCAGATTGATATCCGCCGACCAATCATAAGACCAGCGGTGGCTCACAGTGGTTAAAATGTTGTGGAAGCGTTTCGAGGAATCGTCAGTATCATTGTCACCCAAATTGATTTTGCGATGACTGAAAATATAACTCAGTCGGACATCGGTGTTTTGCCAGTTAAAATGACGGGTTAAAGACAAACCGCCACCGAGTTCTTCATCATAACTTTTGTCAGCAGCGCCAGCTTTTTGATAAAAGTCACCGCCATAATACAAATCTACGCCAAGCGACCAGCCCCGGGCCAATTGGCGCTCAGCAAACACCTCCAGTAAAGTTTTGTTGCGCTGAAACTTAACAAACTCTTGTTCAACGGCCTGTTGACTGCCACTGAGCTTTAGTTCCGTCAGAGTCAAATCCAGGTATAGCGAGGTATTTTTAAACAGATTGCCGCCTGAGGTTAAAGAGACCATTGTGGCATCATAATCTCCGCTAAAGGTTTCCTTAACCCCGGTGGCGACAGTGGAACGGCGCTGAATCGACAGGCTTCTTTTTTCAGTGCCGAGCGAGGCGAAGGTATTGATTTTTTCATACCAAGGCCGGGTTTTTAGGGTGGATAAACCCACTTTGCTTCTGGTGCCGGGCATGACGGTTTTTACAGCTATCGGTTTATCGCTGGTTGCCGTGTCTGGGGGGGATTCTGCGCCATTGGCAGCGTTAGTGATCACAACCCCGGCAACAAAAAGGCCGATTGAGCGGATCACAGGTGTATAGAATGACATAAAAAGTTTCCATTGATTTATTTGAAATGATGAGGATGAACAAGGAGCAGCAGGGACGCTGCTCCTTCAAAGAATGGTTAAATTGTTTTTATCGCTCCTCTTCTAACAAGACCAATCAACAAACCCCACAACAGCAAAAACAACAAGGCACCACCGCCTGAAGACGGTTTGGGTTTTGCCGGTTTAACAGGCGGTGCTGGTGGTGGCTCAGCCGTTACAGTCACTGTCACAGTACCGACAGCTTCACCGCCAAGGGCATCGCGAATACGATAGCTCACGGTATCCACACCAACAAATGTACTGCTGGCCCGGTAGGTCAGACTATTGTCACCATTGATAGTGACAAACCCTTTGTCGGCAATGGCTGCGACCACGGTTAAAGCATCATTTTCTGGATCACTATCATTGCTTAGCACATCAATGGTCAAGGTGCCTGCAACCAAAGTAGAGGCAGTATCGGCAACGGCCAGCGGGTAGCCGTTGGCCACAATGGTGATGCTCAGTGTTGCCGTACTGCTGCCATTACTGCCATCTGAAATGGCATAAACCACGGTATCTGTACCAAAGAAGCCTTCAGCTGGCAGATAATCAAGCTGATTGTCGACCACCTCTGTTGAACCAAACATTGAACTTACCGAAGTGATTGATAATGTATCCCCATCGACATCACTGGC
>JABSOG010000852.1 GCA_013216025.1 Algicola sp.
TGTATTTCTCTCGTTTCTACTTTTATTAAAAGAATGCCATTGCCCCCAAGTGCAGCACAAAACCCTACTTAAGCGCTTAATTTTTAACATTATTTCACTGTTTACCTCAATTTATTAGCATTCTATCTCAATATGATATGAAATTTTAACTTCAGCTGATACGTTCTATGTCGCTGATTGACAGGCAATGCCTGCAAGACAGTTTCACTTTAAAAACAGTAATAACAATGGAAGAGAACAAAAATGAAAAACATTAATTTGAAAAAAACGTTGGCCTTTATGGCTGTTGGATTAGGTCTGGGTATGAGCAGCGTCACCATGGCTTATGACGGTAACGATTCTAACGATGGTACTTGTCAATTATTTAAAGACCGTTGTGATGCGGGTATGATAATAATGTGTCAGCGATACTATAACCAGTGTACATAGACTGACAAATTGGAATGAAACCTATTAAGGTTTCATTCCCTATCTAAAAAGCCTACTATTCAGCAATATCCTTGGGCATCTCTTCTCTGATCTTATTCCATATTTTACCACTTTCAATACCATAGCGACGAACGCACACAATAGATTCATCGTGCTTGCCTGCCAGTGCGTAAGATTTAAGATCTTCGTAAAAACCCAATGCCAATTGTCTTGACTCTGGATAAGAGAAATAAAAGCTGGCAATTTTTGAATACAATCCTCTAAATCCGTTTAAGGTCAGCACATAAATCATATTACCCGAGGCCATCGCAAAACCATGATTGAGACGGTAATCGAATTCACCAAACGCTTCGGCGTTATCTTCAACCGATGTGGCTTTTTCGAGTTCTTGCACCACTAACTCACCATTGTTTTTGATTGCACCACGAATAAAGACCGCCGAAATGTTGGTGCGAGCCGACAATAGTTGATCGACTAAGTGAGCAACACCGTCTTGATCGAGTTTGGCCAGTGTTTCGAGAATGTTTAATCCGGAGGTTTCCCAAAAGTTGTTCACTTTGGTGGGTTTGCCGTGTTTGATGGTCAACCAGCCGTCTCTAGACAGACGCTGTAACACTTCGCGCAGGGTCGTTCGGGTGACTCCAATCAGCTCAGACAACTCTCGCTCTGCTGGCAAAATACTGCCGGGCGCAAATTTTCCATTCCAAATTGAAGTGACGATATATTCTTCGGCGAATCCTGCCGGGCTTTGCGCTTTTATTAGCGTCATAACGTTATCCGTAGTTGGTTGATCGGTTGGTATGTATGCGTTGGTGGAAACTGATTGTACCAGATGGCTAGAAGCACACAAGCAACGTACCCGCGTTTTTCGTAAAAAACAAATCCCGGTGCGGTTACAGTGCTATCACGGACTTATGACAGTGCCCAAAGCATTAGTATTCCATTGAAAATAGTTGCTTTGAAGGGGAAATGGACTTTAATCAAGGATATCTCAATAAATCTACGTCTATCGGCTTTTTCTGGATTCTTTGGCCAAGATAGCTGATAATGCTTCACAATTTTAAGAACTTAGCCATTAACCATTCCACCAAAAGGATAAGAGCATCCATTATGCAACAATCTATGGGCACTGCGATATATAAGAACTTTTTAGGCCATGCGCCAGAATGGTACAAAATAACCATTCTGGCGTTTTTGGTTATCAACCCCATCCTAGTTTATCTGAATCCGTATATAGCCGGTTGGGCTTTGGTACTAGAATTCATCTTTACACTGGCGATGGCATTAAAATGTTATCCCCTGCAACCGGGCGGTTTACTGGTCATTCAGGCGTTATTTTTGGGCATGACCAGCGCCGAAATGGTACAATACGAGATAGTACAAAACATTGAAGTCATCTTACTGCTGGTCTTTATGGTCGCTGGTATTTACTTTATGAAAGGGCTGTTATTGTATGCGTTCACAAAAATTGTGGTGCGCATAGAGTCGAAAATACTCACTTCGGTGGCATTTACCTTCTCAGCGGCGTTTTTGTCGGCTTTTCTCGACGCTTTAACCGTTGTCGCCGTTATCATCAGTGTGGCAACCGGATTCTACGGTGTGTATCACAAGGTGGCCTCAGGCAAAGAACATCACCATACAGACCACGACCTGTCGTCAGACGAACACTTTGAAAGCCCTGACCGAGAAGATTTAGACAACTTTCGTGGATTTTTGCGCAACTTGCTGATGCATGCGGGTGTTGGTACTGCGCTGGGCGGCGTGATGACCAAAGTCGGCGAGCCACAAAACCTGATTATCGCCGAACGTGCCGGTTACGATTTTATTGAGTTTGCGATTCGAATGGCGCCGGTCAGCATACCGGTATTCTTCGCCGGATTGTGCGTAACGGTATTTGTTGAGAAGTTTAAAATATTCTCCTATGGCGTTGAAATACCAGTCAATGTACGCAACATTCTGGCCAATTTTGACAAAGAGCAAGATGAAAAGCGCACCCAGCGAGACAAAATGAAACTGTTGTTTCAAGGCCTGATTGCGATTTGGTTAATCGTCGCTCTGGCCACGCATATGGCTACTGTTGGTTTGATTGGTCTATCTGTCATTATCTTAGCCACTACGTTCACCGGCATCATTGACGAGCACCGTATAGGTAAGGCGTTTGAAGAGGCTCTGCCCTTTACTGCACTGTTATGTGTGTTCTTTGCAGTGGTTGCCGTTATCGTCGACCAAGGATTGTTCAAACCGGTCATTGATTGGGTATTAACCTTCAAAGGTCAGGACCAAATCGCGATGTTCTTTATGGCCAACGGGATATTATCGATGATCAGCGACAACGTGTTTGTCGGCACAATTTATATCAACGAATTGACCGCGGCATTGCACGCTGGCACCGTCACTCGCGACCAGTATGACCTGTTGGCTGTTGCCATCAACGCTGGCACTAACTTGCCCAGTGTTGCCACACCCAATGGTCAGGCCGCATTTTTGTTCTTGTTGACTTCGGCTATCGCACCGCTGCTGAGATTGTCATACGGACGCATGGTTTGGATGGCCCTGCCCTATACCATAGTCTTGACCATCGTCGGGTTGTTTTTCTCTTATTACGCACTCGAAAGTTCGACCAAGACCTTGTACGAAATGGACTTAATCGAACATCACCCGATCACCAGCGAACAGCCGGTCAGCAGTAAAGGGCATTAACATGACACCTATAGCAAAGTGGCCCACCATCAAGTCGTCATGGATGTTGCTGGGTTTTTCCGCGCTGACGATTGAGGTTTCAGCGCTGTATTTTCAGTACGGCATGGGCCTTGAGCCTTGCATCATGTGTATTTACCAACGCGTGGCTATGATGGGCATTATGTTGTCTGGATTTATCACAGCCATCGCCCCTGGGATGATGGCAGTGCGCATTGTCGGTTATATCGGCTGGGGCGTTTCGGCCGTTTGGGGCATGATGATTGCTATTGAACATGTGTCGATTCAAACCGAAACCGACCCGTTTGTGTTTACCACCTGCGAGATCGTGCCTAAGTTCCCTAGCTGGTTGCAGTTACACGAATGGTTCCCGGCAATATTCGAAGCCAGAGGCGACTGTGGCGACGTTAACTGGCAGCTTTTGGGTTACAGCATGCCACAGTGGATGATTGTGGTCTTCGCTGGGTTTGTGCTGGGTTTGGTTGTGGTTTTGGGCACTCGGATTATTAAAGAGCGCACGCTGTAGGGGTTTCTTTTGATTGCGGCATGGATGCCGTTTTGCGCTGCGCGCTACGCTACGCTCGAAGGTCAAAAGCTTCAACACGGAGGCACGGAGGCACGGAGCCACGGAGGAAAGAAAGAGAAAAGCAAAAACAAAAACAAAAACAAAATGATAATCTTCTAAGCAACTGA
>JABSOG010000853.1 GCA_013216025.1 Algicola sp.
GTATTTGAATTAACCGTTTCTGACAGTGAGTATTCAGCTACTGATAGTGTTAACGTTTTGGTCGAAACCCAAGTTGAGCCTAATAAAGCCCCAACGGTTTCTTTACCTGCTGACATGAGCGTTAACGAAAATACCAGTGTGACAGTCGCGGCTACAGCTACGGACCCTGACGGCGATACACTTAGCGCAACTTGGGATGTGCCAGCAGCATTACAAGTGGTGTCATCCAGCCTTGACGGTTTGACTTTTGTGGCACCAGCGGTTACTGCCAATACAGATTACAAGGTCAGCGTAACGGTATCAGATGGCGAACTAACTGCTACAGACTCAATTGTTGTGACAGTTAAACCTGTGGTTACTAACCCTTGTGATGCAACTGATCCAGATGCGGCTAATCATTCTGCTTGGGCTGCCAATCAGACGTATGGCGGCGGTGACAAAGTCAGCTACAGCGGTTTGGTATGGGCAGCAAAATGGTGGAATCAGGGCACTGCACCAAGCAATGGTGACGGCCCGTGGAATCTGCTGAGCAGTGTTGAACTGGCATGGGATGCTGCTACGGTTTACAACGGTGGTGATGAAGTAAACCATAATACTCGCCGCTATAGTGCAGCGTACTGGACCAAAGGCGGTGAGCCGGGTGTTGCTGCTGTATGGACTGATGTTGGTGCGGCGACTTGTCAGTAAACTGATTTCAAAATAAAGGAATAATAATAACAAGGGTCGATTATCCCATGTAGTTTTAAAAAGGTCTTGCTTGCAAGGCCTTTTGTTTTTCCCCTTCGCCGATGTGTTTCCGTAACGTTTGTAACTGTGTGTCTTTATTTGGTCTATAAAGCTAAAGGCGAGAATGAATTCTCGCCAAACGATAAAACAACGCAGATATCAAAGTGATATTACTGCGCTGTTATTATTGCATAAGAATAATTTGTTGCCGTGTTTCTAATTATCACCACCGAGGTAACCCAGGAGACTTTCCCAGTTACCGCCATAAGAAATGCTGATACCTGCGATAGCTGGTCCATTGCCGCTGGTGTTGGCGTTAATGTACGAATGTAGCAGAATAGTTCTTGCATCGTTCATTGCAATTGAACCGTAAAGAATGACTCTATCCTTTCGATCTTTAAACATTGAATCTTCTTCATATTGCCAAAACTCGTCTTTGGAAAAGGCAAGTCCTGCAACGCCGCGACCATGGCCATCAGAGGTTTGACCGAATATTGAACTATGCTCAATGCCAAGTTCGTAGAACACCGGTACACTATGGATGCTGGTGGAACTGGAAGGCACTTTTCTAGCGCCAATCTTGGCTACGACTGAATAGTTATCCCCAATAGGGAATTTCATGCCAGTAGCTATTCTGAAAATATTATTCTTCTGGGTAAAGGGGTTTTTATCATTGTCATTTGTTTGTTTTGTTTGAGTTTCTGTTGTTTGGTTAGTATTTGGGTCAGTTGTTGACGTTGTCGTACTCTGTATTTCTTGAAGTGCTGGTATTTCGTATAGATCGGCTTTGAAAAAGCTCTCCACACCATCAAATATGTCGACATAACTGCGGGCAAGTACCATCGTATATATTTGAGGTTTAAAGGTCACATCTTCACTGAAATGACCCATATAACCAGCATGAACATTGAAGCAAGCACCGAAGGCATTGGGGTTATTCACTGGATCGATCTTCCGCATATTTTTAAGGTCATTCAACGTTTTTGTTGTACATGGTCCCCCTGCTGAATTGCCCTTTAAATTAAGCGATATTTTGCCTATATTTTTGTCTTTGTAGATATTGCTCAGCTCAAACTTCATATCCTTGATATTGTGAACATCTTTGTGGGGGTTTACCGTAACCTCAAGTTTATCGGTGGGTTTAATTACGGTTATTTGGCTGGTTTTTTCGTCGTATGTGCCTTCTTTCTCGTTAAGAGATATGTCGATTTTGCTGGCTCCCGCTGAAGTCGCAATTGTAATTGTGTCCTCGGCGGCCAGCTTTTTTCCGTTACTCATTTCAATGGTGTATTTTTGCGGTTTGACTGCACCATTCTTATCTCTTTCACCAATCGTGAGTGTTGTAGGCTTAATTTCAACATCTACTTTTGTTATTTTTTTAGTAGTATCGCCTACGGTATAGATAATGTTGTCGCCGGGAATATCATCATAGGAGTGAGCCAGTGTGATGGTTTCTATAGCATCGGTGTTTTTGCCTGCTTTGTCTTTGAACAGGATGATAACTCTGATTTTGTCTACTCCATTGGCTGCATTGATCACCAGTCTGTTTTTTGTCTTATTCGCGACTTTGCTGACATTCTTATATTCGTAGAGGGCTTTTGCGATGTTGACGATCTCAAATTCTCTCTCTGCATCGTTTTTGATGAAGATCCTGATTCTGTCGCCTTTAATAAACTTGCCATTTTTTGCTGTTATTGTATAAAGAGACTCAACCCCTTCTTTCACGGTGGCTTGGTTGGGAGATACTGTGAGGTTTTCTTCAGCACTAACACAACCCGAAAATAACAAGGCCAGTGCTACGGAGGATTTGATTAAATGGTTCATTGTTGATTCCTTTTTCCATGATGGTTTGCTTACAACCTGATAACAGTACCTTTGGTAGACTTTGCCGGAAATATGCCGATAATATACAGAGGTACTTATCCTGTTATAGACCTAAACCTAAGTTCCTTCCTCCTTACTTATTGAAATCATTAGATAATGTCTGAATAGTTCACATTTTCGATGTGGTTGTCATAGAAATAAAAACCGTAATGAGGTTTAGCTGTAAACGCCTATTCGACCTACGCCAACCAACAAGGGGATTGAATCAAACCAGTCTTGCTGTAGAATCCACGGTCACGTTTTCTCGCGCAGCCTATAGAGTCCATCATCATGAGCAAAACCCATCACCACCCAGTTCAGATTTATTACGAAGACACCGATCACTCGGGGGTGGTTTATCACCCCAATTTTCTTAAGTATTTTGAACGGGCGAGAGAGCACGCCCTAGATAGTGATCTATTGGCCAGATTATGGAATGAACAGGGGCTGGGTTTTGCGGTTTATAAAGCCAATATGACATTTCAGGATGGGGTAGAGTTTGCCGAGATTTGTGATATTAGAACCACCTGTGTTTTAGAAGGCAAATATAAATCTTTGTGGCGTCAGGAAGTATGGCGTCCGGGCGGGAAACGCCCAGCAGTGATAGGTGAGATTGAAATGGTGTGCTTGGATAAAAAGAAACAATTACAGCCGATACCCGACGAAGTCGTTGCTGCGCTGATTGCGGATTAGGGCTTGAAGATCAAAAGCCTTTAACACAGATAAATACATCCATGGAGGTTGTCGCAAAAGCCTGAAAAGGGTGGCGTAGGGGCTGGCCCTGTCCATGCCCTTGTATGGGATGCCGATAAACCAGGGTAAGGGCGCGCACGGGGGCGGCCCCTACGGCGGATTATTCGGACATAATGTTGATGCCATGGGTTTTTTCGACAGCCTCCATGTATTTGTCCGTGTTAAGATCTTTTGACCTTAAAGTCGGCTGCGCCACTCTCCTCACCACCTCCAAAAACTACGATTCAAACACCATAAAACATAAATTCAAACGCTGTTTGAATAAAAACCTCTCTATGTCTCAACATTTAACAGTTGCCCAAATTCATAATTAAACCCAGTAGAATCAGTTATTTAAAATCAAATACTCACCAAGAAAAGCTTACTTACATTTGAAATGGTCGAACAAGGGTTCAAACAACTTGTGATGGTAATTAAATCGGTGTATATTGGCCGCGCGTGAGACCTTTAGGTCTTGAATTTATTTTCTTTTCCCCC
>JABSOG010000854.1 GCA_013216025.1 Algicola sp.
ATTAATGAAATCTGAGTAAGTAGCATTTACCTATTGAGTAAAAAAGGGGCGTTTGAACCCATTGACAACTGTGCAAAACTGGCGGTAGCAAAAGGGAACTTTATGCGTCAAATTGGCTCGTATTTTGGTGAGGAATTTGAACAGTCGATGGGTAAAGGCAGTCGTTTTGGACGTCAACTGGTTGAATTGCCCAATAACCAGATCAGATTAGCACTATTGGAAAAGGGCAGGGTGGTCGGATTTTTCACTGACGAAATATACGCTGACTATATGCGCTCAAAAATGCAAAAGTCCGATGAGTTGTTCAAACATCCATTAGTCATTCACAGCAATCAGGTGTATTACGCTTTTAGTAAAAAGAGTGTTGATGATAAACAGATCAAACACATTCGCAAAGCTTTTGAGGTTTTGGCACAATCCCAGAGTTTCCAGCGGCTCAAAACCAAATATCGCTAATGGTGTCGTTAGTGTTGTTAATATTAGTACTGCATAGCGACCAAAGTCACTGGCAATAGACCAATGATAAGCACCATTACGCCCATGATCACCAAATAGCTGTCCCAGAATTTATTGGCCAACTTGTCTGCCCAGCTTTGAGCATGGGTGGTAGCGATGGTCTCAGATGATGAAACTTCATTTTGTAATTGATTAATAGTACTCATAATTAATTCTCCATTTACTAAGCTATGTTGAAAGAAGCCGAAGAGGCATCTGGTACTGATAATTATATGAGTAACTGGTGTCTAAACGAAAGGGCGAATACTAGACAAGCTTGTGAGACATTGCTGCTAAGGTATTACAGATATTCTTTCGTCTGGTTGTAGGGCGGGTTAATTGAGGGTTATTTTGACCAGCCAAATTCTACAAATGGCTTATCAATGGGGGTTTGTGAAAGGTGATTTACATAATTACTCATCACCTTTTGAGCGATCCCCAGTACTATTTCTAGCAATTGACGATTCTCATAGCCTGCCTCATAAAAAGCAGATACTACCGCATCATTTGGTCGACCTCAGTCTTTTACCAACGCCAAAGTCGTTTCGTGCAATATCTGTAATTTGCTGGTGGGTAATGCAGTACGATTTCTTAAAGCGTCGGTGATAGCCGCATCTATTTTCATCAATTGATTTGTCAGTATTTTAATGATTTGTTGAAATAAAGCGCATAAACCGGCGCTGACCCCGGTTAATTCAATTATGCGCAGTCTGGGTATCTAACGTTCGCTCTAATGAATCCTCCGCTATTTCCAAATGCCTCACTAATTTTTATTATTGTATACAATGTAAATAATATTGGATTTTTTCCGAGGGGTGCGGCAGAATACGGCAATACAAAAACATATTATTGTATGCCGTTTGTTTGACAGACATCATTCTTTGCAAAACGGCAACAAAGAAATGAGGAAGCAGTAGATGGATGATAACGCGGTAAATAGCACAACCTGTGAGCCGGCTATATGTGTTGAACAGCACGCGGCTGACCATCCGAACAATATCGCGTTGATATTCGGGGATATGCGGTTAAATTATCATGAGCTGAACATGCGGGTAAATCAGCTTGCCCGCTATCTGATCGAATGCCACCAAATAGGACCGGATATTTTGGTTGGGCTGTGCCTTGAACGCTCCATTGAAATGGTTGTAGCGATGTTGGCCATAATGAGAGCTGGCGGTGCTTACGTGCCACTTGATCCCAATTACCCCAAGGACCGTTTGAACACTATCGCTGAGCAGACCGGGTTCAAACTGCTAATGTCGCAACGTTGCTTGCTCGATAGTGTGCCGACAACAGACGCTTCGATTGTGTGGGTTGATGATGAGGCCTTTTGTCGGCAATTGAGTGGTTTTTCTGGAGGCAATGGCGTCACAGAAAAACTCAGCCCAAAACGGCTGGTTTATGTCATACATACCTCCGGTTCTACCGGGCAACCCAAAGGCGTGATGATTGAAGCGGCGCAACTGGGTAATCTATTGGGCTCAATGTCGGTTCAACCGGGATTTGGTCGCGACGACACTCTGCTGGCAATCACCTCCATGTCCTTCGATATTCATGCGTTGGAAATATTTTTACCTTTGGTTTGTGGCGGTAAACTCATCGTTGCGGGGGCTGCGGATGTGGCCGCCCCTGAAAAATTAATCGCGTTGATAACCCGCCACAAAGTCTCTGTTATGCAGGCAACACCAGCAAGCTGGAAAATGTTGCTGGAGTTTCAATGGCAACCCCAAACGCCAATAACGGCATTATGTGGTGGTGAAGCGTTAAGTGAAACGTTGAAAAACCGCTTGCTCAGTCATCCCGCGGTTACCTTGTGGAATTTGTATGGGCCGACTGAAACCTGTGTGTGGTCGGCGGTTGGAAAAATGTCTGCCGACTTGCCCGTTACACTGGGACAGCCAATCGACAATACGTATTTTTACGTCTTAGACAATGAGCTAAACCCTTGTGCTGCCGGTGTCTCAGGCCAATTATGTATAGGCGGTACAGGGGTGGCCAGAGGGTATCTCAATCGACCTGATTTGACCTGTGAGCGATTTGTGACCAGGCGGTTTTCAGCCGCTATACAAAGCGACCGTTTGTATAAAACCGGGGATTTGGTCAAACGAACGGCCGATGGTCAATGGTACTTTATGGGCCGCATGGATTCTCAGGTTAAAGTGAATGGATTTCGCATCGAATTGAAAGAGATTGAATACAGCCTTTGTTTGTTGGATGCGGTCAAGGACGCCAAAGTATTATGTAAAACATCACCTGATGATAATCATGCCTTGGTTGCTTACGTTGTTACCGACAGCTTGTCTAAAACCCAATTGTTGGCGCATCTATCGAGCAAGTTACCTGGCTACATGGTCCCCAATGCCATTGTTATCATCAAAGCATTGCCTTTAACGCCCAATGGTAAAGTAGACAGCAAAGCTTTGCCAGCGGCGGACTTTTTGGACAAGTCACGACAATACGTTGCGCCAAATACGCCACTACAAACAGCGCTATGTCTGTTGTGGGAAAAAGTCATGGGCCTTGACCGGGTAGGGATAAACGACAACTTTTTCCAACTCGGTGGTAATTCGATTACGGCACTAAAGCTAGCGGTTGCCTGTAGCCGTGAAATGGGCATGAGTTTACCTTTGTCGTTGCTAATTGAACAAAAAAATATTGAAGCCATTGTGCCCTTGCTGACACAACATAAACCGCAGGTGTACACCAAAGCACAGACTCTTCACTATCCGTTGTCTTTTGCCCAGCAAGCTTTGCTGTTTATTGAACGTTTTGAACAGGGCACCGAGGCCTATCATATTCCCCATTTTGTTAGTCTTGACAACGAATGTGATTTGGCCCAGTTGCAAACCGCAGCAGCACAAGTCATCAATCGTCACCCCATTCTAAAAACCGTCTACCGAACCGATGCCGACGGCGCAGATTATCAGTGTGTGCAGGATATGGATGTGCGCATAGTGATTGAACAAACCAGCGCAACCGAATTGATCCCGGCGGTAAAAGCCGCCATCGCCAAACCGTTTGATTTGACTTGTCAGCCGAGTATTAAAATGGTCTGTTATCGGCTTGAAGACCGACAGTATTTGTTGATTTTATGGCATCACATTGCTTTTGATGGCTGGTCTATCGATATTTTCATGGCGCAGTTGTCTGAGTATTATCAAGCTTTGCAGCAAAATATCGAATTGAGTTTACCTGAGTTAACCATTAATTATGGCGATTATGCCCATTGGCAAAGACAATCATTACAAGGCGAAAAACTGCTCAATTTACAGCAATATTGGTCGACACAGTTGGGTGATCATCAAACCCTAATGTTACCG
>JABSOG010000855.1 GCA_013216025.1 Algicola sp.
ATAAATACCGCCGCAGCGTAATACAGTACATTGAAAATGCTGCTGTAAAACCTGTTCACTCACCAAGCGTAACTGGCCTCCAAGGGCATTTGGTGAGCATTCGCTTTGCTCAGTCCAAACACCGCTGCCCGAGCCATAAACCCCAGTGGTCGAAATATAAATCAAGCGTTTAAGGTTTGGGCGATTCTCCGCCATCCACTCACACCACTGGGTCAAACGTTGTCGCTCTTGTTCACACACTTTATAAACTGGTGGAATGGTAACAACCAGCCAATCAGCATGATGCGGTAAATTCGTCCAACTACTTTGATCTGCCCACGAAAAAGCCACTTTATTACCCGGTATTCCCGGGTCGTTCTGATGCACCCCATACCAGCTTGCCTTGCCCCAATCACGCCCGGTCAACAGACGCTTACCGACATAACCGCAGCCCAAAACACCAATATCAGTCATTTGAATCGTCTTCTAAAGTTTGTGAATATTGGTTAGAAGCTTCTTTACACTCTTTGAGCAGCTTAACAAAAGCAGCGGGTTCGCGGTCGCAGGCATCTAGCGGAATAAACAGGTCATAGCCAAAATTGCGCCGCAACATTACGGTGCGGTGCAGCCATGCCCCAATCGGGCCTATGACTTTTTCACCATTAGCCATTTTAAACGGAGAATCATTAATTTGGCGTTCAAGCAGGCTAATGCCTTCAAGTTTGCAGCCCAGAAAATACAGGTCTCGTTGTTCTTGTAGCAATTGATTGGCCAGACGCCTGGAGATGACTTTGGCCAGTACCTGTGAGTCTCGCAATTTAATGCCAATATACGACAACGCTTTGGTTTCGACCCCCTCAGTCAGCTTGGGCTGTTCGATGATCATCACATTGTCCCAACTCACCTGCCAAGAACCACGACGATGAAAATAAACCATGCCCGAGGGCGTCAATTCAAAACTATTCTCTGGTTCAAAATGTTTAAACAAACCAATGATCAAAGTAAGAAGGCTTATTAAAAAAAACATCACTATATTGAGACGATAGTCATGCCACCAAAAACTGGCCGCCAGCGTGCACAGCAATAAACCACAAGCACCAAAAATCATCATCGTTAGTGCATTTTGCCGGGCAATGGCTTTTATCGTAATATTTGGAGATTCTGTGCTCATACGGCCCCTGTTCATTGAAAGTCGGTAAATAACAGATATTTAAAAGGATAGTTTGCTAGAATAGATCACAGCTGTAAACCACTACATCAACACATAAGTTTTTAATCGATGAAAACACCCTCAGAGCTGAAATCCACACTAATCGCCTTTATCAAACACCTTTACCATTCTGACGCTTCTTCCTCTTCGCTGATCCACTGGTGGTGGCTCAAACGCTTGATTGATTTGGGTTACAAACCAACGCTGTTCATTATTTACGTTTTTAACTATATCCCACCATTTAGTTGGATTTACCATGCATTTGAGGGTATTTTCGGCAAAAATGGCTACATTGGGGTAGGCTCAGTCGCCGGTTTATACATTGCGATTTATGGGGTTGCCCAATCATCTAACCAAGATGAACTAGACAGGCAAGAGCGTGGCATCGAAAAATACGAAACAGCGATGAAACTAAGCGACGAAAGAGAAAAAATGCACGGTATGAAAGGGTTAGTCGCATTATCGGCGCAGGCCATTCAATTAAAACCCGTGTTTCGTTGCCCCATCAAATTTGGCGACTGCGAAACCTTCTGGTTTGAACTGGCACCACATCGGCTGGACCTGATCACAGAAGAACTCAGCTACTTTTTATCACAATGCCACAAAGAGCAAAACTGCAATCAAAGCAAACCACTGACCGACAGCCAGTTTTTCAACCTAAGTTACCTTAATGAGGATAAAAAATATATCACTTACAACCAATTTGCCACATTAATACAGTACATTCTTGATCCGGACAGCCAGATAGGGTACGGTAAAAACTTCATCACCTTTCAACTCTACAGCACCATTACGCCCTTATTGGACTTACAAAACCTCGAATTCAAAAGCCTCGACATCTCGCGCTGGCAGCTGAATAACACCCAAATGCGCAATACCGTATTTAATGGCGTCAGCGGTGAATACCTAGATATGAGCCGTAGCGTTTACCGCAAAATCAGCTTTAAAAACGTCGATTTAGATAACTGGATCAGCGATGGTTCACTGATTTACAACAGCAGCTTCAGCGACTCAAACATAAACGTGGCGTTATTGCGCAAAGGCGTTAGTTTTGAAAAAAGCACCTTTGCCAACAGCCACATCTCCTTTAACCGAATGCACAACGTCAGCTTCAGGGGCAGCAGCTTACTCGATACTTCTATCACAGTGGCAAACCTGTCTAATTGCGCAGTACCCCAGGACTTTGCAGCAGATGGACAAAGCATCATCATCAACGACATTAAGCAGCGCTTTAATAATGAAGGACTCGACGCTGCTGTCAGCTACTACCGAAAAAAACTCAGGTGCAATATGATATTGCCCAATGGCAAAGAATGTCGTTTTATCAGCCGAAATCGCTGTTTAACATCAGATTTTCAGATACTTGATACCCTTCGGCTGAATTTGTCGGGTAGTCGGAATCGGATTTAATACAGAAGATTCCAGCATTGAAAAGTCAAATAACTGCGCCAAGGTTTCGCTTGTTCGCTGTCAAAGTCAGCATTGTCGTCGCCTGACTCTCCACTGAGTTTTTTCAGCGCTTTAATCACTCCCAAGTCAGAGCCAAGCCAAATATCCGAATCGCTCTGCCCTCGCATCTTGGCGTAATTGACCGTCCATGGGCCGATGCCCTTGAGCTTTAACCACTGGTCAAGGTCATCTTGTAATGGATTTTCAAAGCAGTATCGGCAAAATGTCATCAGGGTATTCTTACGGCTTTGGGGGATTCGTAATATTTCAAAATCCACTTCAGACAAAGCCTCAGCTGTTGGAAATAGTCGGCGTTCACCCTGCTCTTTACCGCAACCCAGCTCCTTTTCGCAATTCAACAACAATTCACCATAATTATCGACCACCTGACAAACCAGCTTGCGCGCAGCCTCCACCGAAATTTGCTGACCCAAAATGGCCCTCAAGCCCGCCTCAAACGAACACCAAATGCCCGGTAACCTTAAACCACTCACCAGCTTGCCTGCCATGCCCGGTAGTTGTGATAGCTGCTGTTCAATCAGGGCGATATCAGTGTCTAAATCGAGTATACGGCGAATGTTTTTCACCAACGGTAGAATATTGGCTTTCTCGGCGGTGAACAGTTTGATTTTAAACGCATTTTTATCTGCTAAATGAGTTGCTTCAAAGTAACCTTGTAGGCCATCATTACCCCAACTAAACGTACGGCCATAACCTTCTTCGGTCATCCACTCCAAACCCGGAATAAGCCGTTTACTTAAAAACCCCTGCATCAAATCCCAACGATAAGGTGGGCGGTAGCTTAGAATCAACTCAATGTGATCAGATGGCTGTTTTTGCTGTTTTCTCACCTGTTGTGGCGTTAACTTAAAGTGTTGCTTAAAACTGTCGTTAAAGCGCCGTAAGCTATTAAATCCAGATGAAAACGCCACATCAGTTATCGACAATGCCGATTGATGCAACAATTGTTTGGCAAACAGCAATTGTTGATAAAGCGCATAATGTTTGGGGGTGGTGCCGAGTTTTTCTTTAAACAAAGACCGCAGATAACGGTCGCTGATCCCTAATCTTGCCGCCAAAGTTTCAACAGAATCATTCGCCAAAGCGCCCTGCTCTATCAAAGCTAGGGCGCGCTCGACCGTTGTATCGACGCCCTTCCAAGCAAAAGAGCC
>JABSOG010000856.1 GCA_013216025.1 Algicola sp.
CCGCATCACTGCCCTCAACCCGGCCATATAAAACAGCTTGTTGTAGATAATGTTCAATCACTCGGTCGTCTTTAAAATACAAAAGTCCGGCTTTGTAAATGTCGTCAGAGCTGACAGCCAACATAGATTGTGTGTCATACCCGCCAAAGGCATCGGTTTGCTCGGGGATTTCGCTTGATGTTTTATTCATGTGCAGAGTCCACAACAGGTGTTTGTTTTGGGGGATTTTTGATTGAGATTGAGTTTATGGGAATACGCGGGGGATTGGCAGTAGTTAATTGGGTAAAGACGGGATTTGTTTTTATCAGAACAAACTTCAACGGGGCTTATAGACAAAATCCGTCAGCGGTTGAAGTTAAAAAAGCCGCTTTATTTAGCAAGCCTTAAGTTTCAAAATGATGATCTAATTGATGTTATTCTTCCCCCTATTTGCTGAAAATCAGCGGTAATTTGCGATTAGATCCCGCCAAAATACCCTGATCTTGACGATCATCGCCCCTCGTTCACCGCCAGATCATCGATAGATCAGCGATCTTAACGCATCGTTAATATTCGGTTGGTGCGTCGCTGTGCTGAGCTTATTCTTCCCATAAAGTGAATCAATTTGGGCCTAAGTTCCCTTATATTCCTAGTATAAAGGCTGGTTTTTTAGGCTAATTTGCCATAAGACGGGTTTTTTACATTTTTCTCTTGCATTTTGATGATTTTGCTAATGGGAATAGTGTCTGTTTTTTCCATGAAAAGCGCGTAAATATTAATCCTCCCACATTTTCCCACCAAAATCATGAGCTTCGCGCCAAGCCTTGGTTTTATTGCGTTTGGGTGGGGGTAATTAATCCGCATTGCGCTTGACAGCTGGTTATAATAATCACTAAACTGTACATCGTGGGAGAAAGTGGGTTTTTGTGGATCATTCACCCAAAAAACCAACCGATCCCTCACAACGAACAGTCAACGAATCAA
This sequence comes from Algicola sp., assembly GCA_013216025.1. Taxonomy (GTDB): domain Bacteria; phylum Pseudomonadota; class Gammaproteobacteria; order Enterobacterales; family Alteromonadaceae; genus JABSOG01. The sequence continues at coordinate 964 of JABSOG010000856.1, forward strand.
GCAACGAACAGGGTGGAATCAGTAGATGTACAGGGGTGCGAGTTCAATCACCATTGACAGTAAAGGCCGATTGGCAATACCGACTAAGTTTCGGGAGTTGCTGGTGGCTGAGTGTCAGGGTGAAATGATCTGCACGATCGACATCCATCAACCCTGTTTGTTGTTGTATCCGTTGACGGAATGGGAAGAAGTTGAAGCCAAGTTGCGCAAGCTGTCAAGCATGAATCCACACGAACGCCGGGTACAACGGCTGTTGTTGGGACACGCCAGCGAATGTAAGCTTGACGGTAATGGCCGCACGTTGATCTCTGGGCCATTACGAAATCACGCCAGCCTGCAAAAAAACATTATGTTGGTGGGGCAGTTGAACAAATTTGAGATTTGGGACGAGGCCATCTGGCAACAACAAGTTGAGCAGGATATCGAGCTGGAAAATGCCGGTGGCTTTGAATTAACCGAACGATTACAAGACTTTTCATTCTAAATTATGCCAGATCAATCAAAACATATTTCAGTTCTGCTGAAAGAAGCAGTCGACGCTCTTAATATTACGCCTGACGGCATTTACGTCGACGGTACGTTCGGCCGGGGAGGGCATTCACGCCAAATCCTTGCCCAATTGAACGATACCGGTCGTTTGTATGCGATCGACAGAGATCTTCGAGCCATCGAAGAAGCCAAGAAACTGGCCGACGATCCTCGTTTTCATATTACTCACAGTCCCTTCTCTGAACTCGAAGCCGTTGCCCAAGATCTATCGATCACCGGAAAAGTTGATGGTTTGTTGCTGGACCTTGGTGTTTCTTCTCCGCAGTTAGATGAAGCTGAACGGGGTTTTAGCTTTATGCGTGACGGTCCGCTCGACATGCGAATGGACGTAACACGCGGGCAAACAGCGGCCCAGTGGATTGCCGATGCCGATGTTGAAGATATCAGCTGGGTGCTTAAAACCTTTGGCGAAGAAAAATCGGGCTGGCGCATTGCTCAGGCGATTGTTGCTGCGCGCGAAGAGACGCCTATTACTCGAACGTCTGAACTGGCTTCTTTGATCCAAACCACTGCGCCCAAAATTAATGAGAAAAAACATCCGGCCACCCGCAGTTTTCAGGCGATCCGGATTTATATCAACAGCGAACTTGATGAGATCAAGCAAGCGCTCGAAGGCGCATTAAAGGTGCTCAAACCTGGCGGACGACTGGCGGTGATCAGTTTTCATTCGCTTGAAGATCGTATCGTTAAGCAGTTCATTAAAAAACATGCAAAAGGTGCCCCCATCCCTAGAGGGCTGCCATTGCGTGATGATCAAATTGATCTGGGGCTGAAGCTTAAGCAGATGAGTAAGGCGATTAAACCCTCAAAAACCGAAGTTGAACAGAACGTGCGTTGCCGCAGTTCTATTTTGCGTATTGCCGAGCGTTTGTGATCATGACCCAAATAAAACGTCAACCCAACCTGGCCAAAGAGATCTTTAATGATCTATTTCGTCACAAGTTGGTTTTGTTGTTTATTTTGGTCAACGTGATCTCGGCGTTGTTTATTGTGCAGTTTGCGCATATGAACCGGCTGGCTTTTATCGAGCAGGACCGGTTATTGCAACAGCGCGATGAGCTGGATATTCAATGGCGTCATAATCTGATTGAGCAGCGAACGCTGGCAGAGCACAGCCGAATTGAAGCTATTGTGGGTGAGAAGCTAGGGCTTTATCGCCCCAGATTGGCTGATGAAGTTGTGGTGAGTGTCCTATGATCACAGTGACTGCTACGGCGAAAAAGGCCAAGAAACCTTTAGCCCACAAGAACGCGCAAAAAAGTAGTCGAAAAGGCGCTAAAAAGAACACTGCCAACAAGGCGCCGAGCCTGAGCACGTGGCGTTTTATGCTGGTGCTGGGTTCCATCACTTTGATCTTTTGTGGTTTGGGTGCGCGAGCGGCGTTTTTGCAGGTTTACAATGCCGATGATTTGACGCGTCGCAGCGACAATCGCACCATTCGAACCAAGTCAGAAGATGTCGAGCGGGGCATGATCCTTGATCGCAACGGGATTGAACTGGCGGTTAGCGTGCCGGTTCAGGCGATCTGGGCTGATCCTAAAGCTATATATAAAGCCAGCAATAAGGCCAATTTGCCTGTCGCATTGGACAAACGTTGGATGGCACTGGCGGATGTGTTGCACATCAACCGCGAAAAGTTGTTTAAGCGCGTCACTGCAAATCCTAACAAGCAGTTTATTTATCTTAAACGTCAGGTTGAGCCCGCGATGGCCAATTACGTTAAAAATTTGAAGATCCCTGGGGTTTATCAGCGTAAAGAATCCAAGCGTTATTATCCTAACGGCGAGATCAGCGCCCATTTGGTGGGGTTCACTAACCTCGATGCGCAGGGCATTGATGGCATCGAAAAGCTTTATAACAAACAAATGGTGGGCACTGCTGGCAGTCGAAAAATTCGTAAAGACGCCAAGGGCCGCGAAATTGAGGTGATTGAAGAGGTGCAGCCGATTGCCGGACAGTCGCTGACGTTAAGCATTGATCAACGTATTCAGGCTGTTGCTTATAAGGCAATCAAATCGGCGGTGACTTCTTTTAGCGCCACGTCCGGTTCGGCTGTAGTGGTTGATGTTAAAACGGGCGAAGTACTGGCTTTGGTCAATAGTCCTTCGTACAACCCTAATAACCGCAATGGTGTGAAAAGCCACCGGTTTAGAAATCGTGCGGTAACCGATGTGTTTGAACCGGGATCTATTTTAAAGCCAGTTGCGGTGATCAGCGCTTTAGAGTTTCGATCGTTCACAGTGGATGACAACATCAAAACCTCGCCGGGTTACATACGGCTTGGCGGCGCGCGCGTT
>JABSOG010000857.1 GCA_013216025.1 Algicola sp.
ACGTAACAAGTCTGATTGCTGATGATATCCTCGCCTGCGATCCATAAAGTCGTCAGTTCGTCATGAAATTTGCTGATAGTGAGGCTGGGTAATTGTCTTACATCGGCGACCAAATACTGCGATTTCAACTCATTAAAGCTGGCTATTCGCACCGGGAGACTAATGTACTCACCATGGTAGGTTTCGATGGCTTCCATCAGGCCCGAGGCTTTGGCTGCATCGAGATTGTGCCCTTTACCTTGGGCCACTGAAATCGCCTTTGATTGGGGGCGACAAACGGTAACCACATCTATGCCTATATTGTCGAGCCCGGTAACATTGGCAATCCGGGTAATGCCCATTGCTGCCATATGCCCCTTTGCTTTGGCCAGTGTCTGCTGGGGTGAGCAGGTGCGGTGGCTCCCTTGGGTAAAGCGCTTGGTATTACGGCTCACCGAGTTATTGTTATTCATTATTAAAACTATTGAGGTTAATTACGTAGCAAAATAAGCCCTCCGTCATAATGTCTGCACCCTGCTCTATTGAATCTTTAAGTGCATCCTCTGCAACTATGGGCATACTCAAAGGATTAATAGTGCCCAATTGCACCCCAGCATGAGTGAAATAGCTTGATAAATAATCACTAACTTGAGGGTTAATCTCAGGTTGTTTTATTTTGAGTTTTAGCAATTGCTCGGCGCTTATAAAATTAATCTGGTAATAATCAGGCCTGAATGGGCCATGTTCTGCCGTCAAATCCGCCCACGAAATAACGTAGAGGTTATTCTGCGGGATCTCGCCTATTTCCTCTTTCACCTTTTGTAGTTCTTTTAAAGAAATTGGCTGTCTCTTGTGGTGAGCTGTCGGCGGGTTAATTGGCTGATTTTGTGCTGCTTTTACTTTATGAAAAGGGCTGTTCAGGCGAGTAAATTCGAGCATACGTAAATCGACTATGTAACCTGGCTTGAGCTCATCTTTATTAATACCGGCTAACGGACAAGCTGCGGCGATATTACAAGGTAGTACCTTGGTTAGTACCGGACCAAACAAGTTTGGTGGACAGCCGCCCTGTTCGGTAACAAAGCAAGGGGTATTGTGTTGGTCATTTTTCAGGCCTATTTGGGTAGCATGTCTATATTGTTGATAGGTAATGTAGATTGGGTCACCTTCCAAGTCAATGAGAAACATGTCATGCAACGAGGTGTCTGCACTTTGTCCAATGATATCTTCAAGACGTTGTTCAGGTTGGTTATTTTTATTCGCTATCATCAATTATTTGTCCTGTTGGTTAACTTATGCTGTTCAATTGAGTTTGGTATAAACACTTCGGTTATAAATAACCGAGCTTGTTTGCCTGATGCAGTATTTGCGAGACTATTTGACGCCGACACTGTGTATTGCTGTTGTCACGCTCATCAAAAACACGATAGCGCTCAAGATGCTGTTCTATGGCTGTTGGCAGTTTTTGTTGTTTACTATCCATCAGTTTGTTGATGATGGCGATTTGGCTTTGTTGTATGGCTGTCTCACTGCCTGCCGATTTTTTAGTAGTGATCTCAAGCTGGACAAACAGCCCTAACCACTGTATTGGATAAAGGTTGTCTGCATCTTGTTGCTGCCACATTGCCAGACATTCATTGGTCAGAATAGTTGCCTCGTCGTTTTGACCCCGACGTAAGGCAATCCAGGCCAGATTAGCCTTGGCAGCGGCGATATAATTTATCATCCCGGCTTTTTGCGCTATTTTGAGTGTGCGTTCGGCATATTCGCCAGCTTGTGTCACGTCATTTTGCTGACGTAAAACAACAGTCATGTACGTACTGCACAAGGTCTGGAATGGAATATTATTGGTTTTTAGCGCTGATACCAGTGCTTTAGACATTTGCCGATAACAGCTTTGATATTGGCCATTGCAATATAATACCAGCCCGGTGTTCAATTCGAATTTTGCGGTAATGGCGATATCTTGCAAGCTGCTGATCATGGCCTGAGCCCGTTGTGCCATTGCGACCTGTGTGGTGTTGGTGACAAATCGTTGTTGACGCAAAGCCAGCGATAATTGATCGTGAATAAAGTTGGCTTTTTGCTCATCATTGCCATGTTTATCGACCAAAGCTGACGACAGGGAGATTAACCGGGCCATGGTGTCGGTGTCGTTTTTCCAATAATAGATGTTGAGTCTGGCACTGTTGATGTTGAACCAGCAATTCCACCAGTGTGCGGTATTATTATCTGTTGGCGCAGGTTCATCAGCGATACACTCTTGTGCTTGCCGATAAGCATCAAGGGCCTGTTCGTGCTGTTGGTTGACTCCCCACGACAGTCCTGTTTTATAATAGATTTCAGCTGCTGCCAAGCTGTTTTCACCCACAAAACCTAACGCATTTTTGAGTGCTTGACGGCCTTTTTGATGCTCGCCGTTGGCCATTTCACTGTCACTCATGCCTTCAAATGCCTGCGCCACAGACCGATGCTGGCATGGACTCAAGTTGTCGGCAGGTAAGTGGTCGATGGCTTGTTGGTAATAATAAATGGTTTCATCATTGGCATAATTGGCTTGCGCTTTTTTAGCGGCCTGGATATACCGATGACTGGCTTTGTCGGCTTGTTGCGCTTTTGACCAATGGTTAGCGATAATTTGCGGGCTTTGTTTGGTCATCGCGGCGAATTTACTTTCAATGGTCTGTGCCAAACGCAAATGCATTTTCTGCCGAGTCGCAGCGGGAATACTGTCATAGGCAGCATCTTTAATCAGTGCATGCCTAAAAATATAGTGATCACCGGCGACTTTACGTTGCTGATAGATGATCTCGTGATCGAGCAGCTGGGTGATGTCCAGTTGTACTTGTGATGCGCTGTGTGATGACGCTTGTTGCAACAGTTGGTAATCGAATGATCTGCCAATGACGGCGCACAGCTGTGCGGTTTCCTTGCCATAAAGCAGATTATCGAGTTTTTGCTGGAGTGAATCGCGCAGGTTGGCAGGCAAGGATGATGCGAGATCGGCTCGGGCCAGTTCAATTTGGCCATTGAGCATGTGAACGATGTTTTGTTGTTGCATCATTTTGACCAATTGCTCAATGAATAAAGGAATACCGTCAGTACGTGCCAATATAAGCTGGCATAAATCGCCGCACAGTGGTTGCCGGTCGAAAAGCGCCTCGATATATTGCTGTGCTTCGTCTGGCTTGAGCTTGGCCAATTTTAGCTCGGTTATTGCCAGCTCATTAAATACACTGGGCAGAGGCTGGCGTGACGTTATGAGCAGCCGGTGGTTTGCCCGGGTAAAAAGATCATGTTTTAACAGATGCGCGATAAAGGCCTGGGTGGTCGGATCGGCCCAGTGTAAGTCCTCAAAGATGAACAGTTTGGCCACCGAGGCATAACCTGCGTCCTGGCTGCACAATAAAGCGGTCAGAATATTGAACAGCCAGCCCCTTTGCTGGCTGGGTGCCAAGGTCGAAGCCACCATATTTTGCGGCAGCGGCCATTCCAGCCAGCTAATTAATATGCTCATGTGCTTGACCATCGTAGGTTGCCCACTGGTATCAATGGCCTGACTGAGTAACTTTATCCCTTGTTCGCAGGGCAGCTGGTGCAAGTTATATTGGAATTTCAATAAGGTAAAAACCGGGAAAAGCGCACTGTTTTGTTGTTCTGGTAAACATTGGGCCATGCTGTGAGTATAGTGTTGCGCCCGGTCGGTCAATTCAAACATTAAGCGTGATTTACCAATGCCTGCTTCACCATGGATGTGGGCAGCATGAAGACTATCGGTATGCTCGCTATCAATAAATCGATTTAATTGTGCAAGCTCGGTGT
>JABSOG010000858.1 GCA_013216025.1 Algicola sp.
CACTTGGCAGCGTGCCAAAAACTGATGTGAATTTAGTTGCAGAGGCATTGACTCACGCAGGCTATGAAAGCCACAACATTGGTCCAAAGGCCAAGGGTTTTGGCAAGGGAGAGATCCGCACACGAGTATACGAGTTCCTGGACAATTCTGAACACTCTGATGATTTATTGATCTATTTCAGCGGTCATGGTGTGGAATATCAAGGCAGGCGGTGTTTGGTCCCTTATGATTACGATCCAAACATTGCTCCGGGTATTGAGGAAATGTTGGACGACAATATTTTAAAATAGTTCGCCCGTAATTCGAAGGCTCATAGCATAGTCTTTGTGATCGATGCTTGCCGAGAAGGTGTTGATCTGAGCTTAACTCCTGTTGGAGATAAATCGGTCCGCCAAGTCCAAGAACGGACAATCTCGCAAGACGACAGGCCCACAATTGTCATGATATACGCGTGTCAGGCGCAGCAATTGTCCCATTGGGGAAAGATAAACAATCATACCACTGCAAGCTGGTTTACATGGTCTTTATGCCAAGTACTTAAAACCACAGGTGCTAATCCCCCAGCGACATTGGCTGCAATTATTCAAGCCACTCAGCCAATATTGGATAATCTAGCCAGCAACCAAGGGAAAATTCAGCAAATCACAATGTCAGAGGCGATAGTGGGTCGAGGCGGTGAAGCCAACGACCTTTTATTACGTGAAGATGCCGCACAGTCAATCTATGCCCAAATCAAACAGTCAAAATGGTGTTGCGAACTCAAAACATTAGCAATGTTTCATTCAACTTTTGCAATCAGTGAGTCGACACAACAAGAACAAGCTTTACCGCCTATCGCAATACAGCTACTCGTTATCGTACAAACTTGCGAACAAGTAATAGCGGATAGATATAGGTCAGCAGAAGAAGTCAGCTGGCGACCAACAGTAGCACCGTTTAATCACCTCAAACGACTAAATTTACTGGTAAATAATCTGCAACCAAATTTAACAGATAGCGAAACGGCATTGACTTTGGCCGCACCATTTATATATGAAGCACTGTTGGCCCAATTGGAAATGGTTTTGGCTGACAAGATATTGTCTTGTGAGACGGCACAAATCTTCGATGTGATTGAACAAAGCTGGTTAAGTTTTGTGAAATCCCAAGAAGCCGTAACACGACAAGCCAAACTCCTGGATAAGCGCGGCCAAGCCAAAGATGCAGAGGCTGTACGACGCCAATTGCTATATCCTTTTGCTCATCAAGTTGGAGAGTTATGGGAATTCGCTCCTGATGGCGCTGATAATGCACTGGGTTGGTTCAATACCCAGTTGCAAGATTGGTTAAAGCCAATGGTATTTTTACTGGGAGAGCAAGAGCATCTGGTCACCCAAACACTATGCAGCGTGGCCTTAACAGAATTGGTTCGGCTCATGCATGCATCCCCTGCTGAATTGGCACGATATTTACGTAATGAAGCCCATAGTGTGCGGCTGGATGTAATTGAAGGGGGCGAAGGCGCTGAACAGTGGCGATGTTCTCCCATGAAAGTATTGCCATTATTGTCACTCTCAGCAAATATGGCACTGGACCCCCGTCGGCTGCATCCGGCCGTGGCCGAACATATTGGTCAAGTGCCAGACTTTACCATGGACCAAGTGCATCAATTGGTTGAAAAAGTAAGCTGGCTAACCGGTAGTCAGTCTGAATCAAACGCGGTGCAATTCAGCCTTTGTCTTACGTGCCCCCATCAGGTTTTAGATTTCGCATTTGAGCAGGCAATTAAGGATTTAAATGCTATTAATCAGAATCTGGTTACTTTTTCTGAGGGACAATTGTGGCGCACTTTAGTCTTTGATGATAAAAATCTAGTCCCGATTTTAACGGGTGGTTTAGCCCATTATTCAAGGCCTCATATTCGGTTTGGCGTTGATGAACGTAAAACCATGGAGTTACTGATGGGCCACCAGCTTTATGGCGATCCCAATCTTGCTTTAAGAGAGTTATATCAAAATGCGCTAGATGCATGTAGATATCGCCAGGCAAGGGAAGAATACCAGCGCAAAATTGGTGAAATGTCGGTCAAAACACCAACTTATCGAGGAGAAATCAGCTTTATATCCGGTTATGAGCCGGAAACTAATCGTCAGTATATTGAATGCTGTGATAATGGTATTGGTATGGCTAAATCACATTTACTCCAATTATTCGCTCGTGGTGGTAATCGATTCTCTGATAGCCATGAATTTCAGCTTGAGCGAGCAGCTTGGGCCATTGAAGATATCCCGTTTTACCCCAACAGTCGGTTTGGTGTTGGCGTTCTTAGTTACTTTATGCTGGCCGATCAAATAGAAATAACCACCAGTCGACTAAAACCCACAGCAAAATTGCGAGGGCCAGTTTTAAAAGCGAGTATCCAAGGTAGTTATAGTATTTTTCGAGTTCGTCAAATTGAAGAAGACGGGGATATAGAGTATGGAACCACCATTAGACTGTATTTAAGAAACGAAAATACCGATGTTGATGAGCTATTGTTGAGCATAAATGATTGGTTAGGCATACCGGAGTTTGACACTATTGTGACCGAGTCTGACGGTGAGGCGGATGCTTTTCTTGCAGGAAGATACTATGGTCAAAATCGGCATGATAGCCAGCTAACTAGAATACCTATAAAAAGTATGATTAGGCATAATGGTCAAGCACGTATCTTTTGGGCCTGGAGAAGTAGCAGTTACGATCCCAAAATAGAGTGTTATCGTGACGTTTTGGTGGATGGTATTCGTGTTTCCACAGGACAAAAAGAAGAGAAGCAAACACATTCTAATTACATTTTTGATGGCTATGATGGTTTGATTTGTAACCTGACCGATGACTGGAATGCAGAGTTATCAGTTGATCGAAAGCAATTAATGAATTGGGAGTCGATTCGGCCATTTATATTACAGCAAATTAAAATAGAAGGATGGCAAGCACTACCTTTAGCTTCACCAGTTGATTTGCTCGGTCTTAGTGCCTTAATACAAAAGCATCCGGTTAGCTTAAACGAACTTGATATCGCATTAACACGAGGACAAGTACCAATGACAGCCCATATCAATGATGGGCAACCTTTTGATTTGAAAAATATCGGGATATCACCACTAGATGTAATACTTTGTAACTCAAAGAGCCTGGAAGTCAAATCAGATAAGTTACTAAAACTGGAAAGTGCTTTTCGTGAACGATTAGTCGTTTTGAACCAGATAGCAGCACCGTTAACCTGGGGACTGACTCAACTTGCCAATTATGATAACAACAAATCGTTTAAGCGCATTGGAGCTGGCAGTTTAGGCTTAATTGTAACTTATGGCTCTCTTGATAGCTTAGACGATTTGTTAAATTTAAAAAGCGCATTAAACGAACCCCTGCAGACCATTGTCAAATTAACAGAATCTCTGGCAAAAGCAGGATGCATTGATTTTGACGCTGAGCATTTAGCCAAAATAGCAAGCGGTGTTATCACCGCCGATAGTATTGAGATATTTAGCAAGTACGAAGATTATTGCTTATATTTTCATGACTTTATTTCAGCTGTTGAGCGACATGGTGACTCACTAGAAAACCTTGCTGAATCTTTATATATACTGATAGATCACCAATTTATTTGGTTGAGTACACAGCAAATAGAAGCAACTTTGGAAAATACTCTTCCTGCATATTCCTTAGATTTATTACATTCACTGCAAATGAGTGACGAGAGAAATGGACCCCAGTTTTCGGACACGACCTAAGAAATAAAATCTGCTAATATCCCAATAACATTTGGAGCAGATAA
>JABSOG010000085.1 GCA_013216025.1 Algicola sp.
CCGAGCTTATGTTGTGAGTTTTTATGACAGTGCGGTGGTAATATTCGAACAAGACGAACAAGGGAGTTATCAATTTATACAAGCGATAAGAGATGGACTGCCCTATGAGGAAGTTTTTAGTGATGAAGAATCGGTGAAGACAAAAGATAAACTTGGGCTGCTAGGTGCTTACGATATCGCTATCACCACAGATAATAGTCAATTATTTGTTGCTAGCGTAGCGAGCAATGCACTTTCTATTTTCGATATTAATAAAACCGGCAATGTCGTTTTTAATCAGGCAATTAGAGATAGTGACAACACTAAATATGGGTTAGAAGGCGCAGTTAACGTCACTTTAACGCCGGATAATTCTCAAGTAATCGTTGCAGGGTTTAATGAAAATGCAATAACCGTTTTTAATCGAGATGCAAATGGTGTTCTTGGGCATAGTCAGACTTTAATAAATGGCAAAGATGGGATCAAAAATATGATTACGCCGCAAGGATTGGCAATGTCGCCAAATGGTAACTATTTATACGCTGCATGTGGAGGAAGTAATGCAATTGTCGTATTTGCTAGAGACGCTCAAGGCAGATATTCATATATTCAATCGATAAGTAACGCTGATGATGATGTTAGTGGGCTTGGAGGTGCTGGATATGTAACAACGTCTCCAGATGGAAAGCGCGTGTTTGTAGCCTCTGAATCGGATAATGCTGTAGTAACCCTGACAAAGCTTAATAATGGTAGATTAAAAATTCTTTCGGTTCTGAACAGCGAAGGCATAAAAAAGGCTGATGAACGCAATGGTGCAGCCTCAGTCTATGTTTCACCAGATTCAAAGCACCTACTCGTCACTACCGGTAAGGGAGATACTTTAATAGTGTACAGTCTTCATTAATATTCAGTATTCTTTGGTATGGATGGTGCCAAAATACCCAAAATGAACAACCCATCAGAGTCATTCATTCTAAGCGTTCAACATTCAATATAGTTGAAAATTATACGAAGGATTAATAATGATGTGAGCAACTTCTAATGCTTCTATGGTCATATTTTCTTCGATAAGTTTGCTTTCATAGGTGTATCCTTCTGGCAATGGCATGCCGTTCAATCCGTCGACTGCATTAGCATCATACACAGTCTCTCCAAATGCAGAAACCAGCATATAACGTTCGCCTTCTGCGCCGACAAGCTCTTGCAAAACACCTCCTGCATGTAGCGTTTGTACGGTGTGCCGTCCAATTTCAGCCTTTTGCCATCGTGCAAGTGTATTTGCTGGTGGATTTTCTACATCAAACAAGTAGGTCATTGAATTTACTTTGGCGATTAAAAGAAAATCGACTATTTCGTCGCCTGCCTTAAGCGTTAAACTGCTTGGCAGCGAGGGAAAATGAGTGCAGGGGTAAGGATGAATCACTGAAGAAATTTGCATTGTCCCACTGGCAATAGTGCCGTGAGTAAATTTATCCGGCGAGTTCTCTCGGCCGTTAAAAGAGATCGTGTCAGGCAGTTTCTCGTACGTTGACTGAAAGTCAGCAGCACCTGCACCAGCATGGGCGTAAATATACCCTTGTGACGTCTCACTGTTTTGTCTGTATTCGAGATTGAAGCCACCAATTGGTATAATCTCTGGTTCTAACATCGTCGTCATTACTTTCCCTTAACATTTAAATTGTTGATATAGCAGTAAGATTATCAGGTCGTTTGCCCTGATAAACGCAGTTTTTATGATTAGCCTAGACGATAGTAGTTCAACTTTTTGTTTCTGTATAATGGTTGTTGATTTCAATCAATGGTTCAATAGAGAGACGGAGGTAGGGGGTCTAAATTCGACGGTTTTACTCAATCGACATTGCGAGTTTTTCAATACCATGAGATGGAGTCCATCTTTTAAATTCAACAAAGCCGTGTTTCTTGTACAAATTTATTGCGGGTATATTGACAACAGCGGTTTCTACAACCGCTTGTGAAAAATCAATTGTCTCTAGAACATGGCTTATTAATTTGTTTGCGAACCCTTTTCTAAAATAATTTGGGTCGACAGTTAAGCTATCAATTGATAAACACTTATCTTCTATAACGATTTCAATAACCGCAGCGAGACATTTATTTTCACTAAAGCCATAAAATTGGTTTTTTGAGTTTTGAATATCTTTAGCACTGCGCAATAGCGGCGGAAAATCAAGAGTCCCTATCAGTTCGGCTTCAATTTTATAAGAGTTTTGAAAAACAGTAAAAATCTGATTTGCCACTGCTTCATTCGACTGATCAAGTTTTGTTATCATGCTACGGCTAGCCTCAAAATAAATGTCTGTTTCAGGTAATTCCGGGGAAAGTTGAATGTTATTTTTGGTCACTTTGCTTTGCCCCAACTTTATTTCACAAGAAAATTCGGCACTGCTTGCGCTCAGTAAACCAAGCAGGCTCGGTGGCAGCCGATGATGTATTGTATTGGCCGATAGCTTCGATGTTTTGCTCAGCGTCAACCTTATAACCTGAATAACTTTTGGCGATACAACCTGCCGGGCAATCTCCTGAACCTTGTTTAAAAATATAATAACGCACTGAATTGGCAGCATTTTCAAGGCAGATGTCTTGACTGGGACTACCGCTCATGTCGTTGGTCGAAATCTCCTCAACGCCAAATAGAGATTGTTCGAGATAAATATCTCTTAAAGTGGCCATGAAGTAGCGGTGTTTGAATCTTAAAACGGCCAGTCTCGCGCCTTCGATAAGATGAATATCATCGACACCATACTGTTCATTTAAAGACTGCCAGTCATGATAATTACCTTCGATAACCGAGGGCATCGTCTGTTCATCGAAACTCACCATGATGGTATTGAGCGAGATGCAACTAGAGGCTTTCATTTCCACCAGCGGATCATCGATAAATTCTGCACGGATCAAGGCTAAGTCTTCGATGGTCCTGTGATATAAGCTGTCGGAGGAGGTAAAAGCAGTCGCAGCTTCCATCGCCAAAATATCAGCCTCTTCGTTCTCTCGCAGTGGGTATTCCATCCAGCCAGTGGCAAGATCAGGCATGACGCCAGCGCTGGTGCGACAAGAAAAGTCATCGCCAAGAACGATTGCCAACGGATGTTCTATCGGGCTTTGCGGTGGGCTTTCTGTTGGGTTTTGTTGGTCATTGTCACTTGAACTGCAGGCCAATTGCATGGCACTCATCAAAATGACCATGGTTAGCACTTTGGTATTCTTTGTCATCGCAACACTTCCTTTGAACGGGTATCCACAAGATACGTTTGTTGATAGATAAAAGCATCGCGATGATATCACGCCACAAAAGCATTGTAGCGAACAAGCGACTAAATGCGGCGTGTAGACTGTTTGTCACCTTATCCGGGTTATATGGGGTAAAGTCGCCACGCCTGTGGTAAAGTCACCACTTCCAGTATAAATCGTTTTATTTCAACGAATTACAACATCCTCCGAGTGGTCCGGGTTTTGCTTTTCACCCGCTTTCATCGCTTTACCTCAAGTATGTCGACTTTACCCCAAAGTGTTTAGAACCCCTCTCTTTTTCATTTAATCTTTGCCCCATCCAGTCGATAGCGAGCCAAAACATCGACCACTGAATCACTATTATAACTGACTATTTTTACACTGATTAAGGAGAAGACGATGAAAACCCTAACAACACTTGTAGCTGCATCCGTAATACTAGGCGGGCTGGCGCCATCGGCCATGGCGATCACCGAGCGCTATTCACACATCAATTTATTGGTTAATGCCGACGACAGTACATCGAATCGCTGTGCGATGTTGCTATTAAATGGCGGTAAACTTGCCAGGGCAGCCTGCTCAGGAAATGGCTGGCTGGCGGAATCATGATCCGCCCCAGTACTTTTAGACACCTCACTAAGCGGGTAGAATCGCAAACAGAGGTGAACAATGTCAAACAAGAAAAAACGCAAAATCTATACAGCAGAATTTAAGATTGAAGCATTAAAGCTGGCCACAAGGATTGGTGTCAGTGCAGCAGCCAAAGAACTCAATGTATACGATTCCCAAATTTATAATTGGAAAGCAGCAGCTCAGAAAAAAACAAGTACAAGCCAACGCGAAGCTGATCTGGCAGCAGAAGTGGCTAAATTGAAACGGCAACTTGCTGACCAGACAGAGGATCTAGCCATTCTAAAAAAGGCGGCAACCTACTTCGCAAAAAATCAAAAGTGAAACGATTTGAATTCATGTTAGAGCACCAGCACCGGTTCAAGTTAAACCGTATGGTGCATGTGCTCAACGTGTCGCGAAGTGGGTATTACGCATGGCGGAACAACGGTATGGCACCAAGCCCTAGGCAGCTTAAACGTGATGCCCGGGACGCCAGAATCAAAGACGCTTTTGAAGCCGGCAAGCAACGAGATGGTGCCAGACGCATTCAAAAGGAATTGGCTGCAAATGGTGATCGGGTAGACGTAAAAACAGTTGCTGCCAGCATGAAGCGCCAGAGCCTAGTAGCCAAGGCTGCACGCAAGTTTAAGGTGACGACTGATAGTGATCACAATTTACCCGTGGCGGCTAATTTGCTTGATCGGGAGTTTACGGCAAATGCGCCCAATCAAAAGTGGGTGGGTGATATTACTTATTTGATGACGAGCGAGGGTTGGTTGTACTTGGCCGTGGTCATCGATTTATATTCTCGTGCAGTCGTTGGCTGGTCAATGGATTCACGCATGACAGCGGACTTGGTATGTGATGCTTTAAAGATGGCATTGTTCAGACGTGGCTTCCCACAGGGTGTGCTCACACATAGCGATAGAGGTAGCCAATACTGCTCACATGCCTACCGTAATTTGGTGGATAAACATAAGCTCAAGCTGAGTATGAGCCGTCGCGGGAACTGCTGGGATAACGCCTGTGCCGAAAGTTTTTTTCATTCAATGAAAGTTGAAGCTGTACAGTATGAACCGATTATGGACAGAGAATCTATGCGTCAGGCTATCTTTGAATATATTGAGGTTGATTACAATCGAACCAGAAGGCATAGTTCTCTTGGCTATCTCAGCCCTGAGAACTTTGAAATAGAGAATGCTGCTTAGTTGAGTGTCCAATTTTACCGGTGCAGATCACTATTTAAGACCTGACTCCACCCCGATTAGACTATCCACCGATTTCAAACGATACAATAGCCCCAGTTAAGATATTAATGGTTATCTTTGCTACCAAAGCAGAACCCCTGACGGTTGCTGGCAGCTCTTTATCGAATGTTACGATGTACTCAGTTTTTGATTTATCTACAATTATTTTGGTGCCCTCTGGCACATGTCGATTTTTACGAATTCGCTGATAAGTATTCTTAATTAGCTCAAACGTTTCCATTTCTTCCAAACTGCCTGCTAACTCGTTGTTAACCCGTCGAATTTTACCTTGGCTAAAAATGTAATTACTGTTGTGCAGAATAGCGCGATATTCATGATATTTTCGCCAGTATTCTTTGCGTTTCACTTCTTTTTCAGCCTTCATTCTTGCTCTGGCTTTATCGTAAAACGTTAAACCATTGTCTGCTTTTTTTCTCGGTTTTACAAAAACCTTGATGTCAGACGATTGGTTTTTGGTTTTTTCATTTTCTCGGGAGCAGGCAACGCAGCAGGCACAAAGTACCAGCAGCAGTATTACTTTTTGGGTAAACATCAAGATGTACCCCTTCAGTATGCAAGTGATTGGCATTAGTCGATAACATCAATATCTTTAGCCTGTTGTAGTGCACTCGTTGCCAGCAAAATGACTTTTGCATCATAGCTGGTTTCACTTATTTTAAACAAAGCCCAATGCAATGGTGAGTGCTTGTCATAACCTGTTTGCTCAAATTGTTCTACTAAAATGGTGACTGCCTCAACATTAGCCATCCGTTCCAACGTCCTGATTGCATAATGTCGATTGCGCGTATTTTTGTCTTTGCCTTTAAGTAAGAGTTTGACCTGTTCAAGGGCTGACCGATCGTTCATGTAACTCAGCATTTGGGCTAGGAAGGGTCAGGTTTAGTTTTCTATACACTATTGATTTCCTCAATTAATTCAGCTGTTTGTAGAGTTATCGCATCGTATATTAAGCCGTAATAATGGCGTTAACTGGCCTTTTAAGAATACCAAATATAGAAAATAACACCGAACCTCTTGCCTGTTGTGTAGTGCCTTTGTATTGACGTCATCCGCTGCTATTTGTCTTAATCATAATAAAACTTGTCTGCCAAAGTATTATCTATGAGGTTTTCAATCCATATGACTGACCCACAACCTTGCTCTGGAAAAAAGACAGTTTAATCGATATTTGCATTTAGTTTCTGGTTGGTAATGGGATAATATAATGCAATACGTAAACTCGACCACACCTTGAAACAATATTAAGACAAACCATGAAAATAACAAAAGTGAGTATCGCTCAGGAAAATACAATAGGATTGTCTTCGATTGAAATGTCTCGTCTTGGCAATACCGTAATTATTACGGGTAAAAACGGATCGGGTAAAACTCGCTTACTAAAAACCCTAAAATCAAGACTATCGTTAAAACAGGATATCAGTGAGGAAAGCAACATCCTGAAAATACAAAAAGAACTCGTAATAAACCAAGCCTCGAACCGGCAAGAGTTAAAGCGGTTAGACACAATGGCTGCACTCTTTGCGTTAACTGAAACGCAAAGCGCAGAACTACAACAAATAAAGCTTGAAATCGAAAAGACGGCGAATTCTCTTGCAGCCATAAAATCCAATCACCCATTAGGGGAACTTATAGTTACAGGGAATTACAGTACCCATAAGTTTATTAACTTTGTACCTAATAAACACGATTTACAAGACTGTAATGAAATCTCAAAATCAAGAATGACCAGTTTCGCAAAGGATGTCGAAACAGGTGGTATAGACAGCAACACCGCCCTTGCCATACTGTCAAAGATTCAATTCATTCAAGACAAGTGGTTCAATATCTCACATCCTGAAATGGAAAAACTCGACGTGGATAAATATACAGAAAACAAAGCAGGCATTACGCGCGATTACCAACGGTTATGCAAATATATCAAAACCTTTCTTGGTGCTAGTTTAAGTAGAAGCGTCGAAGGAGATGCGACACTTTTTGGCTTTAGAATTGGAGACGCAAAATTATCCACTGGCCAAAAAGTGCTTTTGCAGTTTTGTGTCGCATTGTATTCGCAACAGCAATCATTGGGTCAGCTCATTGTTTTTATGGACGAACCGGAAAATTATCTACACCCCAAGGTGATGTTGGCAGTCGTTAAGAAAATACAAGAAGCAGTAGCAAAAAATGGGCAGTTGTGGATTGCAACACACTCAATTAATCTTGCTGCACACGTTGACCCCACATCCTTGTTCTATATGGAAGAAGGCTCTGTCAACTATACAGGTAACATGCCAAAACGGGTATTGGAAGGCCTGATTGGTGGCGAAGAAGAAGTGACCAAATTGTCTAGTTTTCTGTCGTTGCCGGAACAAATGGCCATGACGCAATATGCTTATGAATGTTTACTCCCCCCACAAGTTGTCATGACCGGTGCGAAAGATCCCCAAACCGAACAGATACATGAAATCTTGAAAAGTCTGATAAAGGATGGCGAAGAACTTAGGATTTTGGATTTTGGCGCAGGTAAAGGCAGGTTGCTAAACGCAATACACGAGCAAGAACACAACGCAGGCAGAAAAATCACCGATTGGCTGGCGTATTATGCCTATGACAAATATCCTGACGACAGAGCGCAGTGTCAAAAACTCCTAAACGACGTTTATGGTTCAAAGAAAAAAAGACATTTTGGCAGTAATGAAGACATAAAGTGCTCAGAGGGATTTAATTCGTTTCATATCATCATTATGTGTAATGTTTTTCATGAAATAGATCCCAAGGATTGGCAAGAGATTTTAGGCCCTGAAGGCATTGTACAGAAACACTTGACGGCTAATGGGCGATTGTTGATTGTCGAAGACCAACTGTTGCCCGTGGGCGAAAAAGCCCATAGTCAGGGTTTTCTGGTTTTTAACAATTCAGAATTCAGGGTATTATTTAATAATGCCTCTTTTGAGACAATAGCCAAAGACAAGGCAAAACGCTTATGTGCGCATTTTATTCCACTTGAAAGTGTTAAGAATTATAATGTAGACACTAGAGCTGCCGCCATTTCAGAATTAGGAGAAAATGCTAAGGAAAAAGTAAAAAGTCTGCGCGAAAATGGAGCTATTGATTATAAAAACGGTAAACTCCACGCGTTCTGGTGTCAACAAATGGTAAATGCAACACTCGCCGAAGCAATATATGGAAAGAAAAAAGCCGACAGCAGTCCCTGACACAGGCGCTGCTGATTTCAAGTCCTCAACGGACAGGTTATTTAACCAGAGTTAAGCAGGTGGTCACTATTCGGACGAACAGTGACTATTTGATGGGCGTTACCGTGCTGTTCAGTCAATTTGTGCGCTACCTCACTGATATTGTCCTTAACCGCCGTGGATTTACTTCTCATAGTATTGACATCATTGACATGTGTCGTAACGAGGCCGATGCCCATTTCTTCACTCAAAAACTGCCTATTGCGGGGGGAGTCTATAATCTGGCGGACTTCTTCACCGTCCTTTTGATTTTGAATGGACAACATCGCCGCTGTAGTCGCTGACATCATGGGACGTATTCCAGTAGAGTCAGCGACATGCTCCGCAGTCCCCAACACTTTTTCCTCATCATCATTGGTTGACCCAGTTGTCAGTAATTTATTAATTTCCCGCTCATAGTCATTAGCTGCGAGTTTCTGGACTTCCGCATCCATCTTATCCATTGATTGACCCAGCGCGTGCAGATAATAAAGCTTGCTCATCGACAATGGTGAACTGCGGTCTGCCAGTGCTTCGAAAAAACGCTCTGCGTGAATGATCAACTGACTGAAATTGATATTAGGCGCAATAAGATGATTATTGTTCCCAATACCCGCTAACTCGCCAGACACAGCAAAACAGATCAAATCATGATCATCCCGTTCAAACCCTGTTTCGACCTTCATGTCTTCGATTTTGTTTATCGCAGCAATCCCAGATGCCCTGACAATTTGCCGCTCCCTGTTGGCCATGCACATCAAGGGTTGAACAAATTTGGGACTGTCATAAAACTCTTTTTTAACAGCCGACTCCCATGCCGAACGGGCAGTCCACTGCCTGCCACTATTCCCCATACGATACTCATTGACCAGTGTTTGCTTGAACGTTTTGGGGAAATCGGTTTCACGCATATCAAACCTTTGGTGATTGCTATCGCTGTCACACATTAGCATAAAACGACTATGGGTAATCTCGTCAATATCAGGTCTGGGATAATGCAAAAAGGCATTGGATTGTTCACAGGCTTTTTGTAAATTTGCCAGATAACGTCGTCCATAGTCGTCGTTCGGTGGCCCAGGATGTTGCATTTCCCGACGTTGATTGGCGTACGCCACCATATCTTTCTCGCGGGATGCAATTTTGATATTACCTGTTTTTATCGCCGGGATTAAAAACGCCGGAAATCGGGTTGGATACATCGCCTCGTCGGAGGCAAGAACAAATCCCTCTTCAAGAATCAATGGAGCATCACTGTGCAACATATGATGTAGCAACAGATGCCCTGTATTTATTTCATTTTTTGTTTTATTACCATAGGGATAATCGGTCGTTTTATCGTCCAAGGTACCAAGATACAACATACTGTAATGCCCTTTTTTATTATAAGAATCAATGATGTCATCAGGCTTTATTATTCGCCTTAATACGGTCAATTTATCGCTATTTTGTCACGAGCCACTATAGCAGCTGAAACACGATTTTGACAACAATCAGGGAGGTTTGGATTTGCAGCTCCAACGCCCTGTTTACAAGCAAATCGCCTCAGGCACATTGAACGGCAGAAAAACTAAAGGGGCCAGAACCGGGTTTAATTAAGCATCTGATTTTATTAGAATTTAAAGAAGAATATGGCAAAACCTGCTGGTGTGCAGACTTTCTACTATTTTTTAGCTGATTATTTAATCTCTGTCACTAACAGCAACAAGATTCAGTAACAACTTTAAATCACTATTCCACCGATAAAAACACAATATCTTTTTCGATTTTCATGGTATCGGTCAACATAAATTGACCAGAGTCATCAACATCGACAATTCGCTGATCAACTGACCATTGTTTAATCTTGACGGTCGACTGATTAGCGAATGAATAAAACCATAAATTAAATTGCTGTTGTGCCTTAACGTAAAGATAGATGCCTTTGGCAGTTCGATAGTGGCGCAAAACACGACCATCAAACCGATGCAGATTTTCTAATGAATCTGACGCAACGGGTTTATCAATACCGTGCTTCGAAATAAAGATTAATTCATCATTACCATTCAAATAGGCATCAGCGCCGTTGCGGTTAACCAATTTTGTCGATTGCTTCAAACCCAAATCAAGTTTGACCAATGCTGGGGCTGCTTGATCAAATACCGCCAATAACAGCGACTGCTCCTGTTGATACCACTGTAGCGGCACACCTCTAGTGTCTTTAAGCTTTTCTATTACCGGTGTCTCATTGGCCAAATCGACAATAATCGGTTGTGCATTAATGGCAAAGGCCACTTTATTGCCCAGCACGTTCCACTTGGGCGGCGAAACATATAATTCCTGCTGCGGGTTATCGTAAATCAATTGATTTTCACCTGAAGACAAATGGTGAATCATTATTTGCGGGTAACCTTTACTCTCTGTGATAAACACAAACCTGTCACCCGTTGGCGAGAGCTTGGCTTCACGGTCCATCGAATTGCTGTCAAAGGCCAGTTTAGCTGGCTGCTCGAATTGCAAAGAAGCCTGCCATATATCAAGGTCCAGCTTTTCTACCACAATCGAAATAGTAGCGCCATCTGGTGCAAAATGCGCGAAGCGAATAAAGTGATAATTTTCGAATTCAATTCGATTAATTTCACCTGACAACGATAAATGGTAGAGCTGCCGACCGTCATTTAACAACAATGACTGATCACTTGGATGCCAACTTATACCATAACTTTTGGTATCTAAAGTCAGCTCATCAACAACCTTTATCTGGTGCTTTTGCAACTGTTCGATTGATAAAAACCTAATTTGCGAGTTTATCCCTTTGTGCCAACCAATTAAGGCCAGTTGCTGCCGATTATTCGACATAGCCAAGTCAAACGGACTGAACAGCTCGCTCGACTTGAATAAAAGCTGTTGTTTGCCCGTTGTTAAGTCATTAATGAACAACGATTTTTTGCCATTATCCAAGGCGATATAATACAGTTTATTGTTTGGCCCCCAAACAACACGACTGATCCAATTAAGCGCAGGTCGGCTTAACACCACACTTTCACTGCTCTGCCCCACTTTTTTACCAAGACTCACTCGAATGATATCCAAGCCGGGTTCTTTAACAGCAACATACAATAACGCCTTGCTATCTTTGTGCCAGCTAAGGTTTCGGGCATAAACAGGTGATTGACTCAGTTGGTATTCTTTGTCATCTGTCAGGTCTTTTAACCACAAATGCCCAGCTTTATGATTTTCTGCCGGGCTGCGAACAAAAGCGAGATACTGGCCATCGGGTGATATGGCCGCAAAATCTTCCAATTGTTCGGTCGACGTTATCGGCAATGAACGCGTGATATTGGGCACTTTTGTTTGTGATGGCCATAGGGTTTGCGATGACAATAGGTTCATAGCAATAAAACAGAGCAACGCGAAAAAAGCCGCTACCGATACCCCAACAGCTCGTCGTTTGTTATTGGAGGGTACGCTTGCTGCCAAGCGGATTTGTGCATTTAAGCTGTAACCCCGCTTGGGGTGCGTACCGACGAGTGTTTTAGCATCGTCTCGAAAAACTTTTCGTAACACCGTAATACAACGACGAATCGATCCCGGGCTGTAAATTGACTTTGGCCATACCTTGGCGAACAGGGGCTCAGGTTCTACCACATGACCTACCCGGGCAGCCAAATGCAGCAAAACGGCCATCACTTTAGGTTCAATGGAATGGTCTTCACCTTCAAATGAAATGATGCCGCGCTGGCAATCAACACAAAAGTCATCAATATAAAAACCATTTTTAGACAATTCGTCAATCGAGAACAAATCTGGCAAGTCTTTAATTTCCTATATTTTTCATCATCTTAATCTTTTCTTTACGAAAAAATGCGCTTTATTTCATCGTCAATGCAACTGACTTTTGCAATGCTTCGCGTACATTAACATTTTATGAAAACACTCAATAAGGAAAGTTACGACAATGTTTAAAAAAATCTTACCGATGACACTATTGTTGCTAATCACTTTAACTCACGCAGGTCTGACAACCGCATTGGCAAACGATTTGGCTCATGTTAAACAACACACCAAAGTCATAAAAGGTATTCAACAAGTCATGTTAGAACACTATGTGTTTGTCGATAAGGCACAGCAGCTGAATCAACATCTAGACCAATTGATCGAAACGCAATATTTTGATGGTTACATTGAACCACAAGCCTTCGCCAAAGCACTGACCAAAGAAATGCGGCGCTTTGCCAAAGACAAACATATTAGCGTTCGACCGCCGCGCACCCGCAATGCAACGGCTGATTTGAGTCAAACGCCCAAGACCTCTTTATTTGACCAACATCTACAAAACTTAATGCAATTTCGCCATGGTGGCTTTGGCGATGTTAAGTTTTTTGACGGCAATGTCGGCTACTTTCGTCTCGACGGCTTTAGAAGAGAAGACAAATTACAAATTGACCCATTGATGGCTTATTTGGCAACAGCCGATGCGGTAATAGTCGATTTAAGAAAAAATGGCGGGGGCGGTGACATTGTAAACTATTTAAGCAGTTACTTTTTGCCAGAAAATATCATCCTGACAAGTACGTACACCAGAAAAACCAATCACACAAAGCACACCACGACAGTGCAGGTAAATGGTAGAAAACGACTTGATGTGCCTCTTTTCATATTAACCAGCAACAGAACTTTTTCAGCCGCAGAAGCGTTTGCTTATAGCTTGCAAGCACGCAAACGGGCAACAATAATCGGTGAAGTAACCGGTGGTGGTGCGCACCCTATAACAGGCAAACCATTACCGCATGGCTTTGGGCTTATCGTGCCCTATGCACGCTCAATTAACCCGATAACCAAAACCAACTGGCAAGACGTTGGTGTTATCCCCGACATTGAAGTAACAGCAGACAAAGCGCTGGAAAAAGCCAAGGAAGTGGCCAAAGCCCGTGCAACCCAATACAGAGAAAAGCCATTTAACCAGCTTGAGGCACTATTGGAAAAACCAACATTGAGTGCAGCGGAAGAAAAAAATGTATACCAACGGCTAAAAGTCATGTTGGCAAGACATCATTTAGAAAGCTTTATGGTAAACGGGTTGGCATACCAATATAAAATGTCAGGCAACCTAACAGCCGCCTTGGCGATGTTTAAAGCCAACATCAGGTTATTGCCAAACGACCCCAATGCTTTTGACAGCTACGGTGAAGCATTAGCAGAAAATGCCGAATACGACAAAGCCCTGTTTTACTATAAACAAGCCGTGTTGCTGGCCACCAAACAACAAGACAAACAACTCCAGAGGTACCAAACCAATTTGGCAAACTTTAAAGCAAAATTATAGCGCCTCACGTAATTCGTAACAGCGCGGTTCATCATCGCGTTGCTGTGTACAAAAATACCTTTATCCATGGTCAAACTGACATGATCGAGCAAAAAACGTGCAAATATAGCGATTCTCAACTGTACCTCACAGACTAAACCTTCACCATCGTTTATCTTTAAGTTTAATGCCGTTACAACAACGTAGCATATCAACCATGGGACCATACTGATGAAGGATAACCTGATCAGATCAACCGAGTTGACCACGAAGTTTAAGGCCAAATCTTTATGCTCGACTTTTTCCTCAATGATGCCGATTATATTATTGAGCCTAACGCTCACCGGCTGTTTTAGCGATGATAATAAAAACGATACAGATACGACACCACCGGTAGTGGTCGTCGTTGACCCGGTAGTTGTCACGCCAGATCCTTCGCTACCAACCGGACCTACCTTTGGTGATTTGCCCGAAGGCCTCGATGAAGCCAATAGCGGGGCTTTTGATGGCGGCTTGACCGGCACCAATAAAGATCCGCTGGCGGCCAATGTGTTGCAAGCGGCCGATCAGCGTGAAGCGGGCAAGTTCAATATTCCGTCTAACGGCATGCCGAGCCCTTTGTTTGGCGCCACTTCGTTCAGCCAGCAAATGCTGCGACTTGAAGAATTCGGCAGCCAATCGCTGAATTTGGCCCAAAGCGAAGCCCCAGACAACTGGCAAGAATTACCTGTGCCAGCCGATTTGGTCAGCTCACCTGAAGGTGAAAAACTCGAACAATTCTTGTCTCAAGATATTTGGCCCATTCCCACCCAAGCCGCCAATGATTTAACGCCAAATCCGTGGAAAACCACCATCGAAGGTTACCTGGGCAGAGAATTAGACACACCACCAGCCGAGGGCAGACCACCCGGCGAAGGCTGGTCGCATCAACGCTGGGATGAGTTCACCCCATCGATTTATCTGCAAACCGCCACATCAGGTGCCCGCACCAATTTGGGTTTCAGAGACGTCAAACAAGACCACCAATACACTGGGGGAGAGTTTGGTCCCGGCGGCTTGTACCACAACACCACAGGTGCCGCAGGATTTGATGGCACCACCAAAGGACTTAGCGTTCGGCTGCATCCAAACATGCCGATACAAGATCCAAATGCATTATGGACATTTGACGGCACCTTCCCGCCAAAATTGCTCAAAGTGCGTTATGGCGAGCCGTTGGTATTCCGCCATTACAACACTTTACCCATCGACGTTGCCGC
This sequence comes from Algicola sp., assembly GCA_013216025.1. GTDB lineage: Bacteria > Pseudomonadota > Gammaproteobacteria > Enterobacterales > Alteromonadaceae > JABSOG01. The sequence goes on from JABSOG010000085.1 coordinate 14,861, forward strand.
GAACCGCGGATTTGGCGTTCATACCACCACCACCCACGAACATAACGGCCACTTTCCTGCCGAAAGTGACGGTTTTGCCAACGCGTTTTTCTTCCCCGGACAGTTTTATGATTATCGCTGGCCGATAGTGCTGGCCGGTAACGATTCAATTAATGTCGATGCCAGCGATCCTCGCGCGGGTTCTCCCGATGGCAACGGCGGTATCAACAAAATTCCGGGTGATTGGCGCGAAACCATGAGCACCCACTGGTTCCACGATCACATGCTCGATTTCACCGCGCAAAATGTCTACAAAGGCAGTGTAGCGATGATGAACTATTACAGCGCCCTCGACCGCGGCAACGAAGCACTCGATGACGGCGTTAACCTCAGATTACCCAGCGGCAGCACCAATGATTGGGGCAACCGCGATTACGATATCAACCTAATACTGGCCGATAAGGCCTGGGACGATGACGGCCAATTGTGGTTCAACCCCTTTAATTTAAAAGGCTTTGTTGGCGATGTCATGACAGTTAACTGGCTGTACAAGCCCTATATGGATGTTCGTGCCCGCAAATATCGCTTCCGTTTACTTAACGGCTCGGTATCGCGTTACTTCAAACTGGCATTAGTTGACCAAACCGGCAAACCGGTGCCATTTCACATGGTGGCCAACGACGGCAATATCATGGAGCACACGGTGCTTTTTGCCAATGGCCAGCTGCCCACTCAGGGCATAGCCGAGCGTTACGACATTGTGGTTGATTTCAGCCAGTTCGAACCGGGTAGCAAAATTTATATGGTCAACATGCTGCAACACAAAAATGGTCAGGTCACCGATGCAGTTATTTCTTTAGAGGATATTAACAGTGGCGACTATGCGCCCAAAGCCGTTGATTCTGACGGTGACGGCTCCATCGACCGATGGATTGATGGCGATCCGGTGGTTGGCAAGTTTCTTGAATTTAGAGTGGCAGCGTACAGCGGCACAGATAAAAGCATGAATCCGGCTGAATTTGTCGCGGGCAAAAAATCACTGATCCCACTGCACAGGCCCACCGAAGGTGAACTCAATGCCGCCAAACACCGCACCTTCGAATTTGAAAGACAACCCACCGACGACAAACCCTGGGTAATAGAAACCGATGGCGGCAAAGGCTTTGGCATGGATCCACGCCGCTTGTCAGCCGCACCGACCAAAAACAGCGGCGGATTAGAAGTATGGCGTTTGATCAACAGCGGTACTTGGAGTCATCCGATACATATTCACTTTGAAGAGGGGATCATTCTCAGGCGCAACGGCGTAGCACCGCCAGAATGGGAAAAATGGGCGCGCAAAGACGTTTACCGCCTTGGCCCCCAGCCCGACAGCGGCGTGATGGTCGAAATAGCCTTACGATTCAGAGAATTCGCAGGCACGTTTATGGAACATTGCCACAATACCCAGCACGAAGATCACGCCATGCTGTTACGCTGGGATATCGAAAACCCCGGGCAGGTTAAACTGATGCCCACACCGATTCCGTCATGGGACGGGGTCAGTTATGTCGATACTGTTGCCCTGCCAACTGCCAGAACCGGTGATGGCATTGGTCAGTTCGGTCCTGTACTAGAGCCGGTGTCCGTTTGGATCAAAGATGCCGTTGTCACCGAACTTGATGGCTTGCGAGACAATCCCATTGGCGATGCCCTCAACGAACAAGCCAATGAACGTGGCGTTATCACCATTCCCATGACAAAAGCAGTAAACATTGATGCCCAAGGCAATCAAACCGAAGTCTTTTTTGTGTTGCACGATATCTCGGATGAAAAACTCGCCGAGCAAATGGGCATTGCTTGGGCTGGCGCACTGACTGACACACCAGAAGCCGCCACCAGCGAAGCCACTTTTGAAAATGGTCAGTGGACATTCCACGGCGACTTGCCCAATCCAGTCATCGCTTTAAGGGATGCGCCAGAAGATACGCCCGCCCAAAGCACCACCAATAACTACAGCCCACTGCGCCGTGTGACCATCGAAGGCAAAGCCGTGGTTGTTAACGCATTTTTCATCAGTTGGGGCAGCAATCATTGGGAGCATCTGCGAATCGACCAATCTTGTACAGGCTTCCCCGATTTGCCAGCCAATACCCAGTGCATGTACAACGGTGATGTATGG
>JABSOG010000859.1 GCA_013216025.1 Algicola sp.
GCTTTGTCGGGGACATCAAGGCGGCTGTCGAAAACTCGGTAGAATTGCCTGCCGGTTATTGGATTGAGTATGGCGGCACCTACCAAAAGCTTCAGTCGGCCACGCAAAGGTTGAGCATTGTTGTGCCAGTCACGCTGTTGTTGATTGTCGGCCTATTGTTATTGGCCCTGGGGTCGTTCAAAGATGCGATGATCATTTTTACCGGCGTACCATTGGCGCTCACCGGAGGTATTTTTGCCTTAATACTGCGCGATATTCCGTTCTCAATTTCGGCAGCCGTTGGTTTCATTGCCCTGTGTGGCATTGCCATCCTCAATGGGTTGGTGATGGTGTCGTTTATCCGCGAATTGCGTAAAGACAGGTTTAGCCTTGATGAAGCCATCATTGAAGGCGCGCTGACCCGATTAAGACCAGTACTGACCACCGCACTGGTCGCCTCACTGGGGTTTATTCCCATGGCGATAAATACCGGCATAGGCTCAGAAGTGCAGCGCCCGTTGGCCACAGTGGTTATTGGCGGTGTTATTTCATCAACGCTGCTGACACTGTTTGTTTTGCCTGCACTTTATCACCTGCTTCACGGGGGGAAAACGAAACGGGTTGATGGTGAGAGTACTGCTGCTGGTAGCTAGGGTAAGGTTTAACTGGGTTATCGAATCCTTTGTTTGATCGTTGGATAGGCTTGATAAACATATGATTTTGAGGGGTTTATGAAACGAGAAAGCTGGCAGATACTGCAATGGAATTTCAATTGAGCCTTGTGGAGTCTGTTGGTTTTCTTACCCATCGAATTCGAAAGTACGCAAAAAAGGCCATGCGGGTCACATAACAAATTGAACGATTAATTAAAAGTATTGTGGGTAAATTTTCGCTGCCCACCAGTTCTAACTATTGAGGGTGCATACGCGGGTTATCCTTTTGGGTTTATGCCTGCTTCGTGCAACAAGCGTTTTAAATTTTCAACCTCCTTTTGGGCCAAATCAGCTCTTGTTTGTTGCTCTTGGACTTGGGCTTCTTTCTCCTGGACTTGAACTTTTTGTGCTTGGGCTTGTGATTTTAACTGATTGGTTTGTTCTTCCTGCGCCTGGAGTTTGGCTTTTGTCAGCTTCAATGCAGCTTCAGCATCCTCTTTCTGACGCTCTACCGTGGCCCTTTCAATCGTGGCCTCTTCTATCGCCATGTAGCGATAATAATTGTCTTCTTTGTCTGATATCTCTTCTAATATGTTCATGGCTTGCCTCATGATGGGAGTGTTCAGGTTATCCGGCAGTGAAAGCCATCCTTTGCTGTCATTGAAAAAATGAAGCCAGCGATGTTGCGGTAAACTGTGCGTTTGCTTTGCCCACTTCTTCAATTCTAACATATGAATTTGCATATGGTCAGTGAGTTTCACCTGCCTTTGCAAATCTGCTATCCCGAATTCATGTTGAAAGTCAGACGAATCGTGGATTAGGTTTTCAGTTAATATCCAAATGGCGTAAACCGGTCGCAGCTTGTCGAAAAACTTGCCTTTCTCAAGTTGTTTTTTGTATAAACAGCTCCAGTTGTACAACATGCGATTGCGTAAATGTGTGTTTGACGTTGTCTGAATTTCGACTTGATAAACCAGACCTTGTTGATCTCTGGCCAAAACGTCGACAACACACAGCTTATCGGTCTCAAATTCCCTCTCATCAAATGGATTAAGCAGGGTAACAGACAAAATGGGTTTATCTGGATTTAAGGTGCAATTGAGAAAATCGACTAATAGTGGTGTGTTTTGCTCTACGGCAAAAAGTCTGGCAAAGGCATAGTCGTTGGTTGCGTCGATAGGATGTTCCATAAGTTCACCAAAAACATTTGACTATTATGTTTATTTATTCAGGCTGTTTTTATATACAGTTAAGTATAGTTGAGTTATTCTCAATGTACAGCTGCTCAACAAGAAAATTCCAAATCGCTGTATGGCTGACAAATTCGAGAGATTTGGTGTGCCAAGCGGCTCTACATAGGTTAAATCGATGCCATTAGTGCCAAGTATATCGTTATTCGAAAGTGGAATTAGAAAACATATTGGAGGTCAACTATCTTGATTAATAACAAAGCTGCATGATTCAGATGAAAATAACCTGCTATATTCTCAGAGTTTTACCGCCGATAATTCCTGCCACAAATCCCCTATGGCTTATTTATCAGTCCCACTAACCGACACTTTAACCCCCAATACCTGTTGTCATGTTTCTCTCTATTCATTTTTGGTCGTTGATTACACAGGAGTGGGATAACACTTGTCGACTCATGATCTCACTTGGCCAGCATAAAAGCACAATATGTGTTGGACTACATTAATAATGAAACATTTCAATGACATATTCAGCGAGCGCTCAAGTGTTATCGGGCATTAAAGAATGGCTTCAATCTTGCCAAACCTGACAATAGGTATACAATAAAATCCCCTGAAAAAGGCATCGTATTAGGCATAGGATTAAGGCGCAGTATGGCATTGACGTTTGTAAAAGGTAAGCAGGCACAGGACCATTTTGAGACTTTGTTGGCGGCCACGTCGTTAATTCCTTTTGTTGGCGCGGGTTTCAGTTTTGGTCCTTGTCCGGGGTGGGGTCAGTTTTTAGATAAGTTGTATGAGCAAATTAAACCCTCAATGACTCCTGAGGAGATTGAAAGCTATAACCTGCTTAAACAAGGCACTACCGCGGCTGATTTTGAAGCCTTGTTAGATTTGTTGTTTACCTGTGAAGGCAAGGGCAAAGGCGACAGGCTGGTGCAATCGATATTTGATGTCGATATCAAACATCCTTTTAAAACCGCACTCGAACACAAGTTTGGACTGTTTCATCAGGCGTTTAAAGGCCCGTGGATCACCACCAACTTAGACCGTTTTATCGAAAAGACTTATCCAGCCGATCATACTGCCATCTACGGCAACGATGCCCCGCGTCTACAATCGCATTTAACCAATGCTGACTCAGCGGGTTTATTGCTGAAAATTCATGGAGATGTCAAAGAGCCATCATCCTGGGTGTTAAGTAAACAGCACTATGACCATGCTTACGGCTGTGAACAAGGCGTTGACCTTAATGCGCCACTGCCAAAGTTTTTAGCCCGGTTATACACCAACCATACGTTGCTATTTATTGGTTGTTCGTTACAAGACGACAGGCCATTAAAAGTATTAGAACAGCTGATGGAAATCCATGGTGCCAGGCAACATTTTGCCTTACTGCTTGAGCCTAAAATAACTAATAAGAAAAAAGACAAGCACAAGAAAAAAGAACACACGCTGTTTAAACGGCGACTGAGCAACCTTAACATTACGCCAATCTGGCTGGACAGTTTTGATGACATCAACACGGTATTGAGTCAACTCGGCCCCAATGCAGAGGAACCGAAACAGATAGCCGAAGTAAAAACATCAGTTGAATCGCCCAATATTTTTGTCGGACGAGAAAAAGAAATTAAACAACTCACCAGCGCATTGAAAAAGCCCGGCAGCGTTCATGCAGTCAGTGGTGGCGGCCAATTGCTACACTTAACAGGCATCGGCGGCATTGGTAAAACCACGCTGGCTCGTGAAGCCCTCAGCCGTTGTAAAGACCAGTTCAGCGATGGCTGTTTTGAAATTCGTCTGGCAGGTTTGAGCCCGCAAAGCTTCACCATGCAACTGGCGGCAAGATTACAGCTCAAAATACCGGAGCCAAGCAGTGCTGCAAACGCGCAACAGGTTATCAGCGACCTGTTAAACAAATATCGGCTATTGATTCTGTTAGACAACGTGCTCGACAGTAAAGAATT
>JABSOG010000860.1 GCA_013216025.1 Algicola sp.
TTGCAAGGGCGCACCATTGTCAACATCGCTGGCAATCGTGGCCCACGATGACGTTAACTCTTTCGTCAAGTACAGTGCAGCCGAGCTTAAATCAACACAGTGTCACGTCTCACTGGATGGCCGCAACGTGACTTGCTTTGGACAAGACAACCAAGGCATCAAACTGGCCAATGTGGTCACCATGAAAGCGGCCAACCAGTGTGATTCGTTCAGCTGGAAAAGAGACAATTGGGGCGAAATGAACTTGCAAGCCAATGGTTGCCTACAAGCTGACGGCAGTAAAAACCAACAGGTATCAACACTGGCATTATCTGACTTATTGAGCGCAGCCCAAAGCTGGTACAAACCGGGGATCGCCAGTGTCAATGGCGAACTGATCACCCAGACAGGCGAAGATGAAGTGATTCAAACCAACGCAGGTTTGGGCACCAAAGTTGAAGATGGTTCGCAAGGTGACCCAAAGACGACTACGAAAGGTTAATGGTGTTGAGGTTACAGCAAGACTGCAGTAAAAGCCTGTTGCATTCTTGATTATAGGGTGGTCACAAAAACCGTGACCATCCTTCTATTCGGTTATTGAACAAGGCAATAATTCATAACGGTTAGTCCTGAATGTTTAAAGCCCCTGCACTTTTTTGCTGTTCCTGACTCTTCGCTTTTTTACGGCCATTCAACAACCAGCCAATAGGTGTGCGCTTGACCAACACGACGTAACTCAGCAGGCAAATCGCAAAAGTACCTAGGCAGCTAATAACAAACTGTAGCCACATATTCATATCGCCATCGGCCATCGAAAACTGAATCGCCAACAATACCGGCAAATGCATCAGGTAAACCCAATAAGACGAATCAGACACCAAACGCAATGCCGCATTTTGCTTGTTGAGCAACGACCTGCCCATTAGCAAGCAATACAGGGTCATAAATACCGCCACATACGCCTCGACTATCGCCACCGGTAAGTGGGCCCAGTCAAAGCTCACGCCTTCAGCCATGGCCAATGCGTCTTTAAAATCAATGGTTGCAGGCAGCATTGAGTAGAAATAACCATAACCCACCAATGCGACTGCCAGTAATCCATGCTTATAACGGTCTAGCTCATCTAATACGTTTTGCTTTAAGAAAAACGCGCTGCCCAGTAAAAAGAACAACCCATAAAAGCCAAACGACCACAGCTGCGGATAAAACTTCTCTGGTGCCGGATGCGGCGCCACTTGAGTCACTAACGCAGGCACCATCAACAGCGGCAATACCAACACAACAAACTTGGCGGAAGTCATTTTTTCAAGTAAACGAGACTGGAAAAACTTGAGTTTGTACAACAGCGCTGCGGTAACAATAAAGAAAAACAAGTTAATCAAAAACCAAAGATGCATGGGGCTTGGCGGTGGTTGTGGTGCATCCGGATTGGCTTGCATCATCTTGATAAACTGCATCAACGGTGAGAGGTTTTCTACATTGCCCAATGCCCAGCCAACGGCTGCAAATACGCCCATCACAACCAGTGGAAAAAACACCACAAACGGCAGCACAATGCGCTTCATTCGGTTTTTAACAAAACCCGACAAGCCACGTTTTTCAATCAACATCAGCGCGAAAAAGCCCGAAATCAAAAAGAACAACGGCATTCTGAACAGGTGAGTGAAGAAATTGACAAAATCAATCGTCGCCGAACTTTGCTCACCAGTGGTAAACCACAGATTATGCATCAATGGGCTGTAAGCCAGTGCGGCGTGAAAAATGACGCCCAAAAACATCGCCAAAGCGCGGACGTTATCGAGATAATGAAGCCTTTGAACGTCAGGCAAAGTCGTTAATTCAGGGTGAGTTTGTCCCTCACCTGTATTTGCGTGTGTCATAATAAAATCCTCTTTGGGGTGAATATTGTTTGGACGTTATGTCGTAGGCGGCGCATTCATGCCCGCTTTTGATATCTTCAAATAAAATCTTTCTTTCGCGATTGCAGAATAAAAGTCATTGTTATCAAACTGATAATACAAAGCAATTCTATTGCGATAACGGCCGCGAACGTGCCATTAAACACCGCATGAGTCGCCTGCATGTGTTCGCCAATACCCACCAGATTGGCGACAAAAAAGCAAAACAACGACACCGAAATATTGCAAATTGTAGTGACCACAATTGCCCACACCTCTGACTCGCTAACCAGCGTGACGGTAAAAACCAGCACGTGGGCGACGAATAATTCCAGCAGTAAAATAACACTAAAAGGCATTAGTCCATTGGGGATGGTTTCGCTGGTGTGGATCACCATCAAAGTGCCCAATACTAACACCAACCAGGGCAGTAAAAATCCCACCAAATTGGTGATCACTTTGGCCATGGTGTAGTCCATAAAACTCACCGGTAGACTCATCACAAATGCCAACGTCTGCGATTTTCGATCCCGTACCAGGGTAACAAAAACCAAATGAGAACCCACCACAATAACCGCCGAGACAATCAACACAGTGCCAACATAAAAAGCCGCAATGCTGGGCATGTTCAGCAGCACCAACGCCAACAAACCCACAATGGCATAAATAGTCAGTGGTAATCGGTTTAAATACCAATCTATGCTCACCAGCTTTTTAATCATTAAAGCATTCATGCTATGGCTCCTTTTGAGTCAGTTGTTTTGCCATACGCATTAACCGCCTGACGGCTCGACTGTACTTCTGCAACAAAAATTTCTTCGAGTGTCATGACCTCCACCGCGCGAACCACTGCGCCGCACTTTTGATAGGTTTCACTCAATTGATCATCAAACAACTTGGTGGTGATCACCGCCTGATGACCGCTTTGACGTTGTTCTACCACTCCTTGCAGTTTGGGTAAAATGGTGTCTTGGTTGATGTCTAGCCTAATTCGTCGCCAACTATCCAAAAACGTCTCTTTGTCTTGAGACTGAATAATGCGGCCTTTGTCGATAAAAGTAATTTGGTCGCACAACTGCTCAATATCGCCAGTATTATGGCTTGAAAACAAAATGCTGCGTTCATCATCAAGCAATACGTCCATCAACTCGTTCAACACCTCGTGACGGGCTACCGGATCCAGCCCGGTTGTTGGCTCGTCAAGTATCAACAACTGGGGTCGTCTGGCCAAAACCATCAACAATCCGGCTTTTACCCGTTGCCCATGCGACAAACCTTTAATCGCCTGTTGGGGTATCAAATCAAACCGTTGCAACAGCATTTTGGCGTAATCGGCATCCCAGTCGGCATAAATAGACTGCATAAAATCCATATGCCAGCCAATGGTGGCTTTGTCATACAAACGCATATCTTCAGAGGCATAACCGATTTTCCACTTAGCACTAACCTGTTCTTTGGGCATGTGATGACCCAACACGTTAACCTCGCCGCTGTCGGCATGGATCAGCCCCATCAAAATGCGAATGGTAGTCGACTTACCCGCGCCATTGGCACCGATAAACCCCATAACGCTACCCTTTTGCAACTGCAAATTGATGTCAGACAACTCAAAATGTTGATAAGTTTTTGACACCCCACTTAAATTAAAAGCCAAGTCACTCATGATTTATCCTGTGCAGTGGTGTCGCGCTGTGATTGCACCAACTGGTTTAAGCGTTGCTGCACGTCAGTCAAACTCAGCCCCAGCGAACGGGCGATGACCATGGCGTCGGTTAAATGTTTGTCCATCTGTTGCTCCTTGAGCTTTGCGCCTAAATTTTCGGTTGAGGCAATAAACGACCCTTTGCCCTGTTGGGTGACAATCACGCCTTCACGCTCTAGCTCTTGATAAGCCCGCTTAACGGTGAT
>JABSOG010000861.1 GCA_013216025.1 Algicola sp.
GGCGACATCAGGCCTGACTCTGGCGCCGAGCGCTCACTTTGGTATTATCGCCCCGAGTTCGATGTTGGTTTTTGTCACGCTGGGCGGCTTTTTATGGTTAAAGGAATCGTTAAAGCCGAGCCGGGTTTTGGGGATACTGCTGATTCTATCAGGTGTGGTGTTTGTCGCAGGTCACAGTCTAGGCAACATCTCTACAGACACACTCATGGGCGATTTGATGTTTGTTGGCTGTGGTTTATTATGGGCCAGCTATACCTTACTGGCAAAACATTGGCAAATCAGCCCGTGGACAGCAACTGCGATGGTTGCAGTGGTTTCGATGGTGATTTACTTGCCGGTTTATTTGATTGGATTTGACAGCCAGCAACTGTTGGCCAGTGTTGATACCCTGATGTGGCAAGGGCTCTTTCAAGGTGTGCTGACAGCCATTGCGGCTTTGTATTTTTATTCAAAAGCAGTGGCGCTGCTGGGGTCTGGCAAAGGCGCAGTTTTTTCTGCACTGGTGCCACCAATCGCGTTGCTGCTGGGTGCATTGTTATTGGGTGAAACAATTACTTGGGTAGAATACGCCGGGTTGGGGTTGGTGTGTTTTGGGATGCTGTTTGCGCTTGAGGTGGTTAGGTTGCCGAGGTTTTGGGCTTTTGGATTACCTAAATTGTCTGTATAGACCTCAAATGGGCCATCCCAACTGTTTGTATAAACCTCAACTGGAGGATGGGGCGAGCTTGCGAGCCGTAGTTAGCGCTTGCGCGTAACCCATCGGTTATTCGTCGTTAATCGGTAAATGGTGGTTTCATCCACGGTTTGTTGTTGGGTTCGATGGTTTTGATGGGTTACGGCTCGTACCTCGCCTAACCCATCCTCCGGTTGAGTTCTAAATTAAGAGTGGCGTACAGCCCCTCTACTCAATACCTCTCAACAAAGCATTAATCCCAACCTTCGCACGCGTTTTAGCGTCAACCTTCTTAACAATAATCGCGGCATTCAAACTGTAAGTGCCGCATTTTGATGGCAAAGAACCGGCGACGACGACTGAACCCGCAGGGACGCGGCCATAGGTTGTTTCTCCGGTTTCGCGGTCGAAGATGCGGGTGCTTTGGCTGATGTACACGCCCATTGAGATCACCGCGCCTTCTTCTACAATCACGCCTTCGACGATTTCAGAGCGAGCGCCGATGAAACAGTTGTCTTCAATGATGGTCGGATTGGCCTGTAACGGCTCCAGTACGCCGCCAATGCCAACGCCGCCCGATAGGTGCACATTCTTACCGATCTGCGCACACGAGCCTACTGTGGCCCAGGTGTCTACCATGGTGCCGTCATCAACAAAGGCGCCAATGTTGACGTAAGAGGGCATTAGCACCACATTTTTTCCGATAAAACTGCCTTTGCGCGCCATGGCCAGCGGCACAACACGCATGCCTTCGTCGCGAAACTGGTCAGCACTGTAATCGCTGAATTTCATGTCGACTTTATCCCAAAAACGGGCGTCCCCGGCTTCTATGACTTTGTTGTCTCGGATGGTAAAAGACAATAAAACTGCTTTTTTCAGCCATTGGTGAACCACCCAATCCCCGTCGATTTTCTCGGCAACACGGGCTTGACCGCTGTCGAGCATCGCCAATGCCGAATCGACCGCATTTTTTACCTCAGTGGTGACGGTAGCTGGAGTGATGTTGGCGCGATTGTCAAAGGCGGTTTCAATTGTTGTCTGTAAACTTGTCATTAGTTTTCCGTTGTTGTTTCGGTATACGAATATAAAGCGATGCGGCACACTTATGTGCCGCCTTTTCAGCTGGATGACACGACCAGTTTATTGGTCAGTACATCTTTTAATTCATTTTGTTGTTGTTCACTGAGCGCTTTGTTGTCACTGGTTGATAGCACAAACATGTCTTCGGCTTTCTCACCTATTGTGGCGATTCGGGCGGCATGGATGAACAGGTTGCATTGTTGGAATATATGGCTGATGCTCACCAACATGCCGGGCACATCCAGCGCGGTGATCTCTACCGTGGTACTGTTTTTGCCGGATGACGGCAAAAAATCAATTTTGGGTTTTATTTGAAACGATTTGATCTTGCGTGATGGGCGCTGGGGTTGGTGGCGCTTTTTACGAACACCCTGTAAGGCCATTTCCAGTGCCCGCTCAATGGCTTTGGCGCGAACCGGGGAGTCGATGGTCTTGCCGTTTTTCTCAAGCACCACAAAAGTGTGCATCGCATAGTTGTCTTTGCTGCGCATCAATTGGGCATCAAGCACGTTGAGCTTTTTGTTGTCTAATGCCGATACCACGCTGACAAAGATGTTTTGTTGCATTGGGTAATAGATAAAAATTGGGGTACCGCCGCGCTTGGGGGTATCGCTGACCAAAATCAGCGGTTTGTTCAAATCATTTTGGGTCAAAATGCTGGCACTGTGCCAACGTATTTGTTCGGCACTGTTGTGGGCAAAATAATTGGCCTGAAAGCGATTCCACAAATCAGCAATCTGTTGCGCTTCGAAACCCTGTTCCAGCAGTAATTTTTTGGCATCGTTTTGTCTGTCGCGCACCGCCGCGCGAATATCCAGTGGTTTTTCAAGTCCCCGGCGTAACGCCTTTTGGCAAAACAAATAGAGGTCTTGAAACAATGACGCTTTCCAGCCATTCCACAGGTTATCATTGGTGGCGCGCACATCGGCGACTGTCAGGCAATACAGGTAATCAAGGGTGGTTTCATCACGCACTTGTTCGGCAAAGGCTTTGATCTCTTCTGGGTCGTAAATGTCTTTGCGCTGGGCTGTGACCGACAGCAACAAGTGGTTTTTCACCAGCCAAGTCAGTAATTTGGTGTCGTATTTGCTGAGCTGATGACGCTCTGAAAACTTTTTAGCATCAATCGCGCCAAGCTCAGAGTGAGAGCCGCCACGGCCTTTGGCAATGTCGTGAAACATCGCCGCCAAAAACAACAGCTCGGGTTTGGCAAAACGTTTGGCTATTTCGTTACACAATAAAAATTCGGGGTTGGCGTCTTTGTTAAAATACTGCTGGCAGTTGTGCAGTACTCTGATGGTGTGCTCGTCTACGGTATAAGCGTGGAACAAATCAAACTGCATCTGGCCGACAATATTTTGCCACAAAGGCAGATAAGCGGCCAAAATGGCGTGTTTGTGCATCAGCTTGATGGCTTTTAACATGCCTTGGGGCTGTCTGAATATCTCGATAAAGCGTTTTTGACAGGCTTCATAGTCTTGCAATTCACCGATAGAGCGGTTGCGTACCCGGCGAAGCTGGCGAACCGTTGATGAATGAATGCCGATGATCTCTTCCCGCTTGGCAATATGAAGAAACAATTGTAATAGGTTTTTACGCTGAAAAAAGATGTTTTCGTGACGGGTTTGAATGAGGTTGTCGGTTATTTGAAAATTGTCGTCAATTAGGGTGATCTCAGGGTGTTCGTTTGCACCGAGGATCTCATCTTCGTAATGATGCAGCAACATTTCGTTAAGCTCTACCACTCGCTGCATAATCCGAAACAGCCGTTTCATCATGCGTTCAATAGACTCTTTGCCATGGTTGCCAAACCCAAGCCGGTTGGCAACCGCCGCCTGATAGTCAAATAACAGCCGGTTTTCGCCGCGCCCAACCTCTAGGTGAAGGGCAAACCGAATGTTCCACAGCGCATCCTGAGCTTCACCCAGTTCAAGGTATTCTTCTTCAGTGAGGTATCGCTGCTTGTTTTTTTTGCCGCCATAGCGCAAATGGTCGCGCCCAATCCAGCC
>JABSOG010000862.1 GCA_013216025.1 Algicola sp.
CAGGTGTAACCGGTGCCGCTGCCCAAAGTGCCGCGGCCCAAAGAAGACAGTTGCTGCGACAGTTGTTGCCCCAGTTGTTGACCCGCCCAAGCGGTTAATTCGGCATCAATTTGGCCAGCGTGTTGCCACAACGGCGTCTTGATGGCCAAATGATGGTGTGCCAACGTTAGCTTCATACTGGTGGAGCAGGCATCGACGCGGCATCGCTGTTGCCATCCAAATAGAACCACGAGTAAAATTGGTTGCCCTGCCGACCGTTGCCAGAGCGATAGTCACTCGTCGTGCTGATTTCACCCAGCAGATGGTTGGCAGCAATGACATTGCCATCAACATCTTCAATAAAATCACCGTGCACCACAATGCGTACCAGCAAACCGTCGATCCGACGATTCATTGGCATGGCATTCATGCCTATATTGAAAAAGGGTTTGATCAACAAAGCATTAGCTTTACCATCCATGCCTGGCGGGCTCGTCGATATAATGGTGTTGATTTCATCCAAATCACTGGGCCCATCGGCATCACCAATGTCTGGTATGTTAACCACCACGGGTTGCCATTCAATCAGGGCTGGACTCATTTTAACCGCCTCATTGCCAAACATCGGATTGATATATTCAAACTGAACTTCGATGAAAGGTGCAAATGCTTTGGTCGAAAGGTTCTGATAACGAATATCTTTACTAAAGGCGATCACCAGCCCTTGTGTCATCAATTTGTTGTCGTAATCAAGCCCATCCATGGCAAAGTTACCATCATGTATCCAATTGACCGCAGCAATATGGCCGACATCCGGGTCGTTGACCCACCCCGATGCCCCCGGCACGCCATCTTCACCATTCGTACCATCAACTCCCGATTGGCCACGCGGACCGGGAATACCACTTGAAATGCCCTGCTCTACCAAACAATGAATCACTTCTCGTAACTGCTCGGCGCTTGGCACAATATGGCGCAAGGTCAGATTGTCAATCAGGTTGGCGGTATTGTTAGTCTGTTGCTCAAGTTCATTGACCACCGGCAAACCTTGGGCGAAGTTTTCAATGTGCGCCAAAATGACATAATCAACCGCATCAGCACAATCGGCGCAGCTGTCGAGGCTTTGCTCAAAAATGGCTTCACAGTTTTCTTCGCGCAAATCGATGATCGCCACCAGCCCTCGCTGAGGTTCACCGCCTTCATCGTCTTCGGCCAACACATAAAGGTGCTCACCACGATAACTGGTGACACAATGTGTCACGGTACCGCTGACGTTGGCTGTGCTGTTAAATTGCACCTGTGAAATCCCGGCTGCACTGGCTTGTTCGATATCAATGGTCAGCACGTTGCCCTGCGCACCTATAACACTATTATCGGTTACAAATGCCCAGCGCTCGCTGGTAGAAATGGCCAGTGAGGTCGGCGCACCCGCCCAGCTAACGCCGCCGCCCCGTAATACCAACGAATCGCTGAATTTGTCGAACGTAAAGACGTGCAAATTACCTTGGTTGCCAAGACGCGACAACAACGCGACCATTTCGCCGTCAGCACTGACTTGCAAGTCAATTGGATTACGTATCAATTGCTCGTCCATACCATCCATGCCATCCAAGGTGCCCATACTATCCAAGGTTCCCATGCTATCCAAGGTATCCATGTTACTGATGTTTACGCTGGTCAGCACGCCAGACAAGTCAACTTGCCCCAGCGTCTCAGGTAGGCTATCCCCCAGCAAATTACTCACTTGCAACATCCATAAACCGGTGCTGCCGTCACTGCCTTGAAGCGTGACAAACAAATGGGTGCCGCCGGGTGTAATACTGATACGCGAAGTCAGCTTGTCTTCACAAACTCCGGTGAACGGCTCAATCAATTGCACGCAATGGGGTGAAGGCTCGCTAGCTTCGTCGTTAAGCCAGCTTTTGAGTTCACTGCCACGGTAACCGGTCAGCTGGCCTTGAATAGGATCAAGCACAAACAGTGAATCATCGAGCGTCGAACGGGCCAACAGGCTGTTGCCGCCAGACGACAACGTTTTAACCGGTATTGATTGGCTTTGGATATTGGCCCGCTCAAAAAAACCAATCCCGACGATTTCGCTCTGCACGTTTTGGTCATCAACTTGCACAAAAGTTGAAGCCACCATGATGTGTTCGGCCACCGATGAGGCGATAACGTCACTGGCATCAATACCGATATCAAAGGCGGTGATCAAATCGTTGTTGTCTTGTCGGTAAACATACAATTTGCAGCCATCGCCAACACGGTTTTTCACCAGCAGATAGTTGTGACCATACAAATGCTCGGCCAAAAATGCCAACGGCTGTTGGTCGCTTAAGGTAATGGAGTGCACCCATTCGAGTTTGGCTTGTGTGGGGGCAATGGCACTTTGCAGGGTATCTATAGGTTTGGAGTCTAGCACCACCTCAAAAGATTCATTGGTGCGGTTACTGGCCAGCGCATCGTCGGCACAACCGCCGCCAGTCAGCACATTGGGCACCATGTCGATGTCTTGTTCACGATAACGAATGCCGATGATCAACGAGTCGACCATATTTGCGTACAATCCCCGCTTCAATAATTCACTTTGAATATCGACCAGATAATCGTCGGGCAAAATCACTTCCTGACCGCAACAATCTATCGCCATGCCCGCCTTAATCCAAAACTTTTCGGTCGCACATTGTGGCATTTCATGCGCCACGACTTTGAGTCCGCACACGGTACCGCTGCCGTGCAGCGATTGATTGTGCAAGCGGCGTTTATTGATACCGTAATGCTGCTCTAGGGTAAAGTCTCTTTCTGCCAACAACTTGCCATCGTAGTAGTTGTTGCGAACCGGGGTTTGTATGGTACAACCCAAACAATCGTTAGCATCGCCGGTCATATTGTCACCGGACATAGTATCACTGGGCATAGTGTTAATTCCTTTGGTTAGTCACAGAACGTCACTGCTTTAGTATGACTTTGGGTGTAAGTTTGGTTTTCATTCCCCACTACTGCGGGGCCGATCACCATATCTAATCCCAACGTAGACTGGCTGCCGATGATCACGACAGAGGGATAATAGTGAATAGTGTATTGGGTATGCGCCGGTTTTTGCGCGTCTATCAACCGTTTAAGTCGGGCTTTTGCTAGCTCGCTTGGGGCCACAGCTTCAGGCAAGTAGACCGAGAAAAAGTGGGCCTTGTACTCAGTCTCGCTGACCAGTAGCTGACCGCCAAGGCTGATTTGATCAATGCCGTTGTCGCTAAACCGCTTGAAGACAAAGTGTTCAATAATTTGCGGCAACGGTGGCCACAAGCCGGTATACCAGCGCAGCAATTGTTTAATGCCCGCCTTGGTGCCCCGGGCACGGTAGTAAACCATCAGTTCGCTGATGATCTGCCGTTTGGTAGCATCAGTGGTATCAGGCGAAAATTGCCAGTCAAACCAGCCCGCCAACCAATCGAGAAAATCGCTAGGCACACTGCCAGGGCCAAGATAGCGGGCAAAGTGGTCGGCCTGATAACCAATCTCGTCGAACACCACATCGTAATAGCTTAAAAAGCGGTCGAGAAAATGGCGGCTTTGTTGGTCTTGATGATACACAGGCGGCAACCACTGCAAAGCCGATTCTCGCGGGCCTTCGATATTAATGGCGTCGATTTTTGATGAGTTGTAACCATCGCCATACAAGCTTAACGAGATATACAGGTAACGCCCGGGCAACGACTGCACCAGCAATTGCGCACTGGTATCGGCATTGAGCACAATGGCAGTCGACCAAGGTTGATGGTGGTT
>JABSOG010000863.1 GCA_013216025.1 Algicola sp.
GAGCTACCCTTACCGTGATGACGCGCTTGATGTATGGGGCGCAATTAAATTGTGGGCCAACGATTATTTGAGCATTTTCTACAAAGGTGATGCGCAGGTAGCTGCTGACCCTGCTTTGCAAAATTGGCTGCTCGATTTAACCAGTAAAACCGGTGGTTGTATTAACGGACTAGGTGAAGAAAAAAACGGGCAGCTTGGTATTTACACACTGGATTATTTGGTTGATGTGGTGACCATGGTGATATTTACTGCCAGCGCCCAACACGCGACAGTTAACTTTCCTCAACTGACAACCATGAGTTACGCCCCAGCCATGCCATTGGCAACCTATGCGCCACCACCACAAAGTACGGCAGGCACGCCAAGTCAAAGTATGTTGAGCACGTTGCCGCCATTAGAGCAGGCGCTGGTGCAGCAGCTACTTGGCCAAGGGTTGGGCGGTGTTTACTTCACTCGTTTGGGCGATTACAACCGCCATCAGCAGGGCAATTATTTCAGTGATACTGACGTGCAGGGCGCGTTGGCAGTATTTAGAGATAATCTGGATGCGGTTGAAGCTCGTATTGGCGCACGTAACCTCAAGCGACCGTACTACGAGCATCTGCTGCCTTCTCGTATTCCACAGAGTATTAATATTTAATTGTGGTAACTTGTCGCAATTAAGCGAGGTGAGAACCTCGCTTACGCCTAGTCATTCATCACTGTAATGACGAACCACTTTGCTAACGTCAACTGAATCGGGTAGCAGTAATGTTACCGGTTGGTAGAGGTGAATTTGGCCGTTGACGGTGACACCTTGGGCCAGTTCGAGTTTGGGTTTTTTGCGGTTATCGTTTGAACCCCAACCGTTGGCTTCTTCAAAAACAATATCGCCTTCGATCTTAGAGTTTTGCCCCAGTGATATGCTGCCTGACGTGGTTGACAAAGAACCACCGATGGTGGCGTTTTGGCCAAACATAATGTTGCCGTTAACAGTTTCGGCTTTGCCATTCACTCGTACATTGGCGCCCGCTTCGATATTACCATTGACGGTTTCTAGTGATTTGGCTTGGCTAAAGTCGGCCAGTTCTATGTTGCCGTTCATCACTTCAATTTTCCCCGCCTTGGCGCTGTGGCCCAGTGTGACATTGCCGTTGCTAGCTTCTAACTTACCGGAATTTTGATTATCAGCAACTTCAATATTGCCCATCGTTACGCTGGCATTCTCGCCTGCTGTGGGTTCTATGTTGCCGATATGAATTGCGCAGCCTGATAGGCAAAGCGTCACTATTGTTGCCATTAATATCTTGTTCATGATTTTCCTTTATAAAATTGGTCATTTGTTGCGTCGAGCTATAAACGTGAAGAATAACTCATCGGCTTAATGCTTTCACTATAGGCACGCCATGGTCGATCATCACATTGATGATTTTGCCTACGTTGGATTGTAATTGTGCTGGTGGCATAGCTTCTTCGGTGTCGTTTCCTCTGAACTTTTCTTCATTTGTCAATGCCACTTCCGTGCGTTTTAACATGGCTTTGGTGGTTTCGCCCGCTTTGACTTTCGACACTTCGCCTTTGAGAAAGGTATTGCCGGTGGAGATTTTTTTGTTTGCCAAGGCTTTTTGTTTGAACGCTTCGTCTTGCCCAGCCACATCGATGTAATGACACAATATCCATAAATCAAACGCTGGTGTGCTGCACAATACTTGTATATTGCGTTGCTTGCAGGCTCTGACTGTCGGGCGGGTTTCTTTTTGGTGGTTGCCGCTAAAGTGGTGATCTCGGTCAATCACCATGAAGGCGATATGCTGGCCGGTTTTAAGATTCACTTTGTGCGTTTCAAGATGGGTGCACAAATCATCAAAAACCTTGCTGGGGGCGCTAGCGGTGGATGATTTTTTTACCGGAATAAGTCGTAATAACGAATGAAACTGTTTCGGGATGGACTGGGACAATTGGGTAAAATATTCAGCTTCGTCTTGCGCACCTTCGTAGGCAACGTGCAGGGTGACCGCATCAATCTTTTGCTGGTACCGGCTGCCCCGGGGTTTTGAGCGTTCAAAGGCCATAGTTATTTTTTAAACTCATCCATTAGAATTGGCACCGCGCCAAATTTTCCAGACAAATAGGCTTTGTGTATGTCTTTGTCAAAGCGGGTGCTGTAGTCGTTTAAACAGTATAACCGACTGGCTGAATCCCATTCTTTTTGGACGAACCAGATTTCGTCTCGTCTTAGTAAATCGTTGTCGAGTAGTTCGGCTTCGTGGGTGCTGACGATGAGTTGGTTGTCGTTGTCTGAGTGTTCTGAGTTTAAAAATAGGTTTAAGAAGGCTTTGGCCAAGTTTGGGTGTAGGCTTCGGTCGAATTCGTCTATTAGGAAGGTTGTAGCCTGTTTATCTATTGCTTCTTCACTTATTATCGGTAGTAAATCTAATAGTCTCAAAGTTCCATCGGATTCTTGAGTTAATTCCAGTTGGGCGTTGGTGCCTGATGGTAGTTTGTGCACTGTCTTAATTCGAAAAAAAGATATCTTTTTGTCGCTATCAAGTGTCGCGTAGTACTGCTTGTTCTCATGGTGAAATGATATTAGTAATTCTTTGTTATTCAGCAACTTTTCATGAGCTTGACTTATAACGCTTGCCCCGAAAAGTGAACTGCTAATTTGAATATGTGTAAATCCTGCAACGCCAGTGTCGAGACTATTTAGTAAATTAGATAGTTGCGTGGTTGTCTCTTTTTTGTTGTAGAGCGAGTGATAAAAATCTCCAGATTTTGTCTCTGGAAAGATGATAATTAAGTAGTGCTGGAAAAAGATGTATACATTTTGAATGTTAGTTCCAATGGTGGGCAGCTTATCAAATCCCCCTCTTTCTTCACATTCCAAAATAAATAAACGATTTTTTGGAGTGTATTTTATCAGAAACTCTAATTCTATTTTTTCGGCTGTGGACTCTTTGTCAAAAAATGAGGTTTCTATCTGGTAATTCTCTTTGTCTATGTGGGTACGGGAATATAAACAGAGATCTTCAGTTTCTGTATATGCTATTAGGTTCTCTTCTAAAATACGCTCTTCATTGCAACGGATACCGAATCCGAAAACGGTTTCAACCAATACAAACTCAAAATAAAAAGAAGACTCTTCTGTAACGTTTTCCGTCAGTGCAAAAGGCTCAGAAGCAATGGGCGCATTTGGAATAACATGCCCAGTAACCATTTGCTGAGCAAAGCGAATCGCTTTCAAAATATTGGATTTACCTGAAGCATTAGCACCATATAAAACTGCGGATTTAAGCAACTTCAGAGATTTGTCATTGGCAGGCGTTCGAACATGCCCCTTTAACCGCCTTAATCTCGGCGCAGCCCGTAAGTCCAATTCGATGGGTTCTTTAATCGAACGGAAGTTTTCGGCTCTGAAATAGACTAACATGGGGTTTCCAAATAGGGTTAAGGTGATAATTTCACTTTAGAGTGTTCTTTATAGCGATTTTGCGGGGGGATGTCAAAGAACGCACAAGCGTGAAAGAAGAAAAGAGAAAATCAAGGGCGATCCACACGGAGGGGACACAGAGGCACAGTGGCCACGGAGAAAATCAAAAGAAAAAATATAAAAGGTAAATAGATGTTTTGTTCTTAATCTTTCCTTTATTTTAATCTTGCTCCGTGGACACCGTGCCTCTGTGTCCCCCTCCGTGTGGATCGCTTTTGCTTTTTGCCTGAAAATCGGCTGGATCTGTATGATTAACGCCCGTTTTTCCTGCCATCAAACCGTAGTA
>JABSOG010000864.1 GCA_013216025.1 Algicola sp.
GTGGTAACAGCAAAACTGGTCAATACAACTACGGTACTGATTTCAGCGCTATGAACGTTGCGTCTAGTGGTGGAAATTCTACTATGACTAATGCTGACGTTAAAACCGTTAACTTGAACCATGGTACTTCAGGCAGCACTGCTTACTCTTTCTCTGGCACCAACAACACTCATAAAGCCATCAACGGTGCATACGCGCCTTTGAATGACGCTCACTACTTCGGTGGCGTGGTATTTGACATGTTCAACGCTTACACTGGTCAAGCTCCATTGACATTCCAGTTGACTATGCGTGTTCACTACTCAAACAGCTATGAAAATGCTTTCTGGGACGGTTCAGCAATGACTTTCGGTGACGGTCAGAACACTTTCTACCCACTGGTAAGCCTTGACGTTTCTGCACACGAAGTCAGCCACGGTTTCACAGAGCAAAACTCTGGATTGGTTTATAGCCAAATGTCAGGCGGCATGAACGAAGCTTTCTCTGATATGTCAGGTGAAGCGGCAGAGTACTATATGAACGGCACTAACGACTGGATGGTTGGTGAGCAGATCTTCAAAGGCACTGGCGCATTACGTTACATGATAGACCCAACTCAAGACGGTCGTTCAATCGGTCACGCCAGCGACTATAACAGCTCAATGGACGTTCACTTAAGTTCAGGTGTATATAACCGTGCGTTCTACTTGCTGTCTACATCTGCTGGTTGGACGACTGAAACAGCGTTCAAAACAATGGCATTGGCTAACCAAACTTACTGGACTGCCAACAGCACATTTGACGCAGGTGCAGCAGGTGTTTGTAGTGCAGCATCAGACTTAGGTTATAACACGGGTGACGTAGCCACAGCATTTGCTACTGTTGGTGTAAGCACACCTTCTTCTTGTGCTACTCCAACTCCTACTCCTACTCCTACTCCTACTCCTACTCCTACTCCTACTCCTACGCCAACTGACGGCACTTTGGAAAAAGGTGTATCACAGAATATCTCTGGCGCTTCTGGCACCAATAGTGACTTCACATACGCAGCAGCTTCTGATGCAGACGTAGTAACCATCACTATCTCTGGTGGTACTGGTGACGCTGACCTTTACACTAAGAAAGACGGTACTCCTACAACTACAAACTACGACTGTCGTCCATACAAAAACGGCAACGAAGAAACTTGTACAGGTAGTGGTTCAGGTTCTTACGGTGTAATGGTTCGTGCATATTCTGCTTACTCGAATGTTACTATTCTAGCTGACAACACTACAACTGGCGGCGGTGGCGGCGCAAATGGCACTGTACCTAACATTGATCTTTCACGTCGTGAGTTTAAGCAATGGACTTTAGACCTTCCAGCTGGCGCGTCTAACTTAGAAGTTTCTATCTCTGGTGGAACTGGTGATGCTGACTTGTATACTCGTGATTCTGCAGCACCTACGACTTCAAGCTATGATTGTCGTCCATATGCTGCTGGTAACAGCGAAACTTGTACTGATGCAAACCCAAGTTCAGGCACTTACTACATCGGTATTCGCGGTTACTCTGCTTCTACTGGCGTAACTATGACTTGGTCTTACGAGTAAATTTGACTGTTTGATATCACCCTGTTTGCAGGGTGAAATCTGATTCAAAATAAACTCAATAAAAAAGCCCGGCTTATGCCGGGTTTTTTGTGTTTGTTGTAGGAGCGAGCTCCAGCTCGCGATTTTGGCCGCAGGCCAAATATATACGGGGCTGCGCCAACTCTTTGAAATGGCTGCGCCATTTATCGTGAGCTGGAGCTCACTCCTACCTAGGAACTACTAATTACCATCAAGTTTACCCATCTACCCCAAGCACAAAATCCACTCCGCCACTTTGCACAACAAAACACTCAGCTCTTTGCACCCCATCAACCACTTTTAACTCGGCAACTTCAGCCAATTGATAATAAACATTACGATGAAACCGAGCCTGCAACCCTCGGTGAACATTCAAATAAAGCGGGGCGGTTTGGCCCTCAACAGGCAGCGCCAGCGAATATTGCGCTGACAACACAAACTCATCGCCGACATTGGTGGTAAATACTATCATTTCACCTGCTTGGCGCCATTGGGTCACCACAAAAGCGGCATCTTCTACCTTTATACGTACCTTCTCGACCGGCGTAACCAAAAAGTATTCGTTGTTTGTTGTCGTCAACACCGAGGCAAACAATTTGACCAAGGGCATTCTGCCAATGGGGGTGCCCATGTACCACCAAACACCGTCTGATTTTATCTGAATATCCATGTCGCCACAAAACGCTGGATCCCACTTTTCAACAGGTGGGTGTTTATTGCTTTTGTCTAGCTGTTGGGTCAATTGGTTGATGTTCATGGTGGGTTCCGGTAGCATGACTTTTTAAGTAGCTTCTACTAAATTTCACTGAAAAACAACGAATATACCAATGAGATTAATTTAAAGGATATATATGAAAGCCGGTGTGAGCATCTTTCGTGACCGCAATGGTGTTGCCCATATCCAGGCTGCATCTGTGGCTGATTTGTACTGGGGGCAAGGGTTTGCTCATGGTACAGACCGGTTGATGCAGATGTGTTTGATGCGGGTGTTGGGTCAGGGGCGGTTGTGTGAATTACTCCACGACGATGACGACAGTCTGCGTATTGACCGCTTTTTTCGCCGTATGAATTGGTCGAAAAATATCTGCAAAGAGTTAGAAAAACTCAACGTCGAAGATCACGCCGCACTTGAATCTTATTGTGTTGGTGTCAATGCTGCGCTGGCCAAATCTTATCCGTGGGAATTCAAAGTATTGGGTTTTCATCCTGACCCATGGAAACCCAAAGACTGCATTTTAATGTCACGTATGCTTGGCTATCTAACGCTGGCACAATCACAGGCCGAAATCGAACGGTTGTTTGTCGAAATGGTGCAGGCGGGGATCAGTAAAGACAAGCTAGATGAATTGTTTCCCACCATTCTCGAAGGTTTTGACCTCGAACTCATCAAAAAAATCACCCTAGGCGAGCGTATCGTCGAACCTTCATCGCTGTGGAATCAGGCGATTCCACGCATGATGGCCTCGAACAATTGGGTGGTTCACGGCAGCAAAACCAAATCGGGCAAACCGCTGCTGGCCAACGATCCACATCTTGAAGCCAACCGCCTACCCAACGTCTGGTACGAATCCGTGCTGGTGGGAGGCGACCGATACATGATGGGTGCTTCTTTACCGGGTGTTCCGGGCATATTGTCAGGTCGCAATAATGATGTGTCTTGGGGGGTGACTTACGCCTTTTTGGACAGTATTGATTCGTGGGTGGAGCAATGTCAGGATGGCCGTTACTTTCGCGAAGGTGAAGAACCCTGGCATGATTTTGAGCTACGTAAAGAGGTTATTCGACGCAAGAACAACCCAAGTACCTTGATGGTCTATTTTGAAAATGAACATGGTCTGCTCGATGGTGATCCGAATGTGGCGGGCTTTTATTTGGCGACCCGCTGGGCGGCGAATGAAGCCGGAGTGGCCAGCGTTGTTGCAGCCATGAACATGTGGCATGTCGATACCGTTGCCAGTGCCAAAACATGTATCAGCAAAATCGAAACCGGCTGGAGTTTTGTACTGGCCGATACCCATGGTGATATTGCTTTTCAAATGACCGGTCTGGTGCCCATTCGCGACAAAGGCATCAGCGGATTTGTGCCGCTGGCCGGGTGGGAATCAAAAAACAACTGGCAAGGCTTTTATCCGCCGCATCTTTTGCCTAATTGCACTAATCCTGACA
>JABSOG010000865.1 GCA_013216025.1 Algicola sp.
ACTAAGTTTAATGGCCAAGGCAGTGATAGCCCCGCGCCAGTGGTGCACTTGCTGGGCGGGCAACGCTTTGGCATCAGCCCACTTAACCGGCACTTCTTTACGCAATTTACTCAGCAATTGCATAGCCTCACTGTCGGTTTTGGCGGTTTTAATCAACCAACTAATCCAGCGTCTGTCTTCTATGCCCAGTGCTATCGCTAATAATCCGGCGTTGATATCGGGCGTTGCTATACAGCCTTGTAGCCCAGAATAAGCCCCTTGCAGCGCCGGATAAATCAGCTGAAAATCAGCCTCGCGACCATCCACCGGGTTAAACGGCTGTCCGGTTGGCATGCGGCCATGCCATTGCAAATACCCTTGGGCTTTGCTTTGCCACAAGTAAAAACCGGCGGCCATGCGCATTGCACCCATGTTGTACAACCACACGCTTTTGCCTTGACGTTGCAAAGCGGTGACCGTTTGTTTGTCTGTACCAAAACCCTGATTCACCAACGCAGTATCCAGCATTGGCGTTAATTGCTGGTTGTCTGGCTTATTCAACTGACCAACAAACGAGGCCATCGGCAGTGCGTTTTGCCACTGCGCCAAATTGGCCGAAAACTCGCCCAGCGCACGCGGGTCCAATAATACCATCTCATCAACAACCGCAAACTGAGGCATAGGCAATTGTTCGGCCTTTAACAGTTGATTTAGCGCTTGATTTAGCTCTTGATTTAGTGCTGCCAACTGACGCTGCTTTAACGCTGGCTGGTTACGATACCGCCTATCGAGTCGTTTTACTGTGGTGTAGTCCAGCACTGGTTGGTCAAAATAATCATGGTAGAGTTTTAAATCAGACAGATAAGGTTTGAGCGTTTGGCTTATCTGGCTCGCAGACATATCAGCGGTGATAACACCCGGCGTGGCTAAAGGTGCAGACAACGCGGTGAATCCCAACTTTTTAAGGTAACGGTAATCACACGACAAAGTGGTTTGCGTGTGGTTTTTCAACGAATCAAACCAGCCCCAATGCGGGGCCTTTTCATGATAGATGCCCACCGATTGGCGTATGGGCGGTAAATCGACGTTAAGTACTTTTACGTCAAATGCGCTGTCGGCGAGGACCTTACCGTCTTTTTTCAGGGTTAAAACACCGCTGATGGATTGATTTTTAACCGGGATAAGTAAGTTGATGCGCCGCGACAGTTGTGCAGGCAAACGCAGCATTTTACCAGGGTAAACACTTTGTAATTCGTCGGCACTTAGCGACAACAAGGTAGCCGACCCTTGAGGTCGTTGATATCGCCATACACCCTGACGAACTTCGGCCACCAAAGACGGGTCGCTTAAAGTCAGTTGTAACTGAACGTTGTCGAGTGCGTGTGTTGAGCTTATTTTAAAATCGAGCACAGCAAAACCGTTGGCGACACTCACCAAAGGTTCAAGCCGTTTGATTGACGGGATATCTGGCTGCCATTGCTGAGAAAATTGCACCTTGGTGATCGACACCTGCTGCTCTGCGGGTGCCTCAACCTTTGCCGGTGTATTGGCCACTTGCCATTTTTGTTCGAAGCGCTGTTTCAACGCCTCCATCAAAATAGACGTATCGCGTCCCTGCTCAGCCCCTGGAGAAATAAAGACGCCCGACAGATAGTTGTCGTGCGTGGTTTGTCCGGCAAAATCCAATTGCAGACGGCCGTTGCTAACCAATACATTGGTGGTCACTCGTCGGCTGGGTTGATCACCAAACAACTGCCATGGGCTGCCATCAATATACGCCTCTTGGTATTGTCCGGCCAAATAGTCATCACTTATCCATTGTTGTGGCGACAAGTTGCGCTGCCACACCGTTTTGCCCTGCACACTGATATGCTGGTTTTGCTGCCTTGGCAGGTTTTCCCATTCGCCGTTCATGGCAAACCACAAGGTCACTTGCCAGCGTCCGTTTGGCACGTCTAATGTCAGGCTTTTAATACCCTCAATACCATCACGGGTCAGGGCATTACCCGAAACCGAGTTTCTAGCTTTAAGATGTTGACCTTTTATCCCAGCAAAAGCCGGGGTGACTTGCTTCATACCCCGCAGCACTGGGCTGTCTGAAGAACCCAAGTCGAATCCCATCGACGCCGCACTAAAATCGGCAGCACGAGTGATAACCACCTGATTAACTGTGATTTTTTCATCGCTATCACTAAAGACAATAAAGCGTTGCCATTGTTGCCAGTTCAATAGGCGTTTATCGCCAGTTTTCAAACCAAACATCGCCAGATTGATGCTAAATCGACCCGGCGTCACCACCCGCTCAATGTTGACACGAGAGTGATAACCCTGTGAGCGACTATCGTCAAAGCGCAAAATGACAATGCGCGGCTCATTATCATTGTTAATGCCTTCGATAACCAATTCGCTGTGCTCGTTCACCAGCTTGGTCAATGCCTTGGTGTCGTAATGCTGAGGCAAAGACACTTGTTTGTCTGTTAATACAGTGCGTTCAATGCCATGACTCACACCGCAAAAGCACGATATAACAACAACCAGAACAACCAGGCTAAAAGTCTTAAACATTGCCCTATACCGCCTGGATCAGGCCGTTGATTTTACCGGCCACCGATTGCCAGCTTTCATTGGCCACCGTCTTTTGCCGAAGGCAGCCAAACTCAGCTGTTTCGCTTTGTGTGGCACGAATGGCACGAGCAAAACCATCAACGCCACTGGTAATTTTCACGAACCGGCTGTACTGCTGTGCCTGCGGAAAGTCGACGCTAACAATGGGTTTGCCAGTGGCCATGTATTCACGTAATTTCAACGGGTTACTGGCGACTATCTGCTCATTGAGGGTAAAGGGCAGCAACGAAACCTGCCAATGTTGAGAATATCCCGGCAAACTGGTGTGCGGTTTCTCGCCCAAAAAATAAACGTTTTCGAGACTCTGCAAACAAGTCACATCCACTTTAACTGCACCGACAAAAACAAAATTCCAATCGGTCATCAAACGGGCCAGATCGTACATCAACGCCAAATCAATCCACGACGCAATGCTGCCATAAAATCCGGCCACAGGTTTGCCTTGGGGCAAATCGGCTGCCTTATCACAGGGCGTGTAAAACAATCGGGTATCGACGCCATGAGGCACCAAATGGGTTTTACCACTTGGGAATTTATCGACCAGTTTGTCGCTGGTTGCGACAATCAAACCCGCCTGTTGGGCCAGTTCAGCTTCAAAACGGCTGACCGCATCATGATCAACCCCAGCCAAAGAAGAAAAGTCATCGCAGCAGTAATACAAGATCACCGGGTCAACCAACCCCGTATTGTGAATATAATACAAAGCATCCACAGCATTGGGTAAAGATATCCAAATAACCGGACGAGCGCTGTGTCCAGACGCTCGAACATTGCGCTTAAGCAAGCGGTAAAGCAAAAACCGGTTGATCTTGCGCGCCAGCGAACTGCCCAAAAATGGCAAATACTGAGGTTCGACCACGTTAAACGAATTGTTGGTGATCACATCAACTGTTTGCTTTTGAACCTCACGCGGGGCTTGTGTTGATAACAGTTGACGACACATGCGACCGAGCTTATTGAAAACCCGTTTGGCATCATGCCAGTTGACTTTGGGCGTACGCAAGCCAAGCGAATTGACCCAAGTGACCTCATATTGCGTCGCCATAACCTTAATAATATGTTGGGTGCTGCTCGGTAAGCCGCCCCAATCTTCACCAAAAACAATCAGTTGTGGTTTCATCGACTTATCTCTCCCTCAAGTGATTTTAT
>JABSOG010000866.1 GCA_013216025.1 Algicola sp.
GACAGTGGCAACGGCTCGCTTTTATCCCTCAATGGAATAACATGGTCAGCTGCCTGCCCGCCGCAGTTTTCAATCAGCAATTTGATGGTCGGATAATCGTATAAATCCTTCACACTCAAATCGACACCCAACGCTTTACGGGTGCGAACGATTAATTGGGTTGCCGCCAACGAATCACCGCCCAACTCGAAGAAATGGTGGTTTACGGTGATACCTCTAACGCCCAGCAATGCCGTCCAAATATCAATATACTTTTGTTCTATTTCTTGTTCTATTGGTGTTAAGTGATCCTGTTCAGTCACTTCCTTTTGCTCGGCTTTCTGTTGTATTTGCGAGACAGCAACCCCTAGTCCAGCAACCAAAGGCGCGTCAACCCAATGTCGCTCGTAGTCATATTGATAACTCGGCAATGGGATACGGGTCCGTTGTTCATCAGCATAGATGTTGTGCCAATTGGGCGACTTG
Source organism: Algicola sp. (assembly GCA_013216025.1). Lineage (GTDB taxonomy): Bacteria > Pseudomonadota > Gammaproteobacteria > Enterobacterales > Alteromonadaceae > JABSOG01. Next base: position 466 of record JABSOG010000866.1, read on the forward strand.
TGAGCCAGCCACAGTTTGCCTAATGCTTCCATGAAATTGTATTTGGCCTGCTCGGCATCCACTGGTTTTTGCAAAGTTGCAATGGCGGTATGCGACAAAGACTCGGGGTTTCTGCGACAGAAGTTCACCAACTGGTGACCCGGGCCGACTTCAAGCAGGATGCAATTCGAATCGGTCAACAAGGTGGCAATGCCGTCGCCAAATCGAACCGCTTGGCGCACATGTTTGCACCAGTAATCCGGATCAACGGCTTGTTCTGCACTCAACCAGTCACCGGTAACATTTGAGATCAATGGATAGGTTGGGGCGTTCATGGTGATGCTTTGCAGTATAGATCTGAACTCTTCAATCATCGGCTCCATCATCGCCGAGTGGAAACCGTGAGACGTATTAAGGCGAATACAGCTGACCTTTGCATCTTTTGCGTCCGCGTCCTTGAGCTTTATTTCCAACGCCAAAATGGCATCACGAGTGCCGGAAACGACACATTGCTGGGGACCATTAATGGCTGCCATCGAAAGGTCGTCCGTCAGCAGCGGTTTGACCTTTGCTGGGGGTAAACGAACTGCCAGCATATCTCCTGCTTCCATCGACTGCATTAAGCGGCCACGAGCACAAATCAGGTGCAAGGCTTCTGGCAAATTGAACACTTGCGCCAAACAGGCCGCCACGTATTCGCCCAAACTGTGGCCTATCATCGCCGTCGGCGTGACACCATAGTGCTGCCACAATTTCGCCAACGAGTATTCAATCACAAATAACGCAGGTTGGGCGTATAGGGTGTTGTCACCTTGCTCAATGTAGTCAGGATTTATACCATTGACCTTTCCGCCGAATACACTGATGTCACAATACAACAAATAACGGATATCAAAACCCAATTCGTCCATTAACTGCCCGGCGCATTCGTCAATGTGTCGGCGAAATTCTGGCTGAGACTGATACAGTTGTGCCGTTGTATCCAGATAGCTGGTGCCCTGCCCTGGAAACATCAGCACCACATTGGGCGTCGACTGCTGGGCATCAACGCTAAATTGAATATCACCGTCTTGGTTTAATTGTTAAATTGCTTGCGCTACAGTCGAACAAACCACAAACTGGCGATAATCATAGTCAATTCGCCCCGATTGCAGGGTATAAGCCACATCAGCGAGATTAATATTCGGGTTTTGGGTCAAAAACTCCGCCAGTTTATGTTGCTGTTTTTGCAGTGAGGTTTTGCTTTTGGTCGACAGTTTCAACACATGCTGTTTGACAGATGTTGCTGTTGCAACCACCAAAGGTGCCTCCTCAAGTACGATGTGTGCGTTGGTACCGCCGATCCCAAAGCCGCTGATACCGGCCCTGCGAGGATGATCCCCGCGTAACTTCCAGTCAGCAAGTTCAGTGTTGACATAGAAAGTTGAAGCTGCAAAATCGATTTGTGGGTTCGGTTTTTTGTAGTGCAGGTTGGCGGGGATTTTTTGATGTTTCAATGCCAAAGTGGCCTTGATCAATCCGGCAACACCCGCAGCCATATCCAAATGACCGATATTGGTTTTAAGTGAGCTCAAGGCACAATAACCGGTTTCATCAGTGTCTTGCCTGAATGCCCCGCTCAAAGCTTCCACTTCGATGGGATCTCCGAGCGGCGTGCCCGTGCCGTGCGTTTCGATGTATCCGACAGTACTCGCATCAACATCGGCAAATTCCAGCGCGCTGGAAATAACCGACGTTTGGCCCTTGATGCTCGGCGCGGTAAAACCGAGTTTACCAAAACCATCGTTGTTCACCGCAGAGCCCTTGATTAGCGCATGAATAGTGTCACCCTCTTCGAGTGCTTCACTTAACCTTTTAAGCACCACAATACCGGCCCCGGCACCACGCAATGTTCCCCTGGCGTCAGCATCAAAGGCGCGACAATGGCCATCCGGCGTGGCAATACCGCCTTCAAGATACATGTGGCCGACAGTTTGCGGCACGTTGATACACGCACCACCAGCCAACGCCATATCACACTCGTAACTCAGCAACGCTTTACAGGCCTGGTGGATAGCCACCAACGACGTTGAACACGCGGTATCAATGTTGATTGCCGGACCGGTCAGGCCCAGCTTGTAGGCCACTTTGGTGGCAGCAAAACCTTTTTCGGTGCCGATAGCAATCTGCAACGGCGCATAGTTGGCCAAAAAGTCTGGCTGCGGGTGCAGGTTGTTCAGATAGTACGAACTGTTCATTACCCCGGCATAAATGCCGATGTCACCGTCGTAAGACGCCGGTACGCAAGCGGCGTTTTCTAACGCCTCGTAAGAACATTCGAGCAATATCCGGTGTTGCGGATCGGTGATCTGCGCTTCCCTTGGGGTAAAGTCAAAGAAACCGGCATCAAACTGCTCGATATTGTCCAATACCGCACCGGCACGAACAAAATTAGGATCATTGAATTGCTCGGGTTTGACCCCCCCAGACAATAACTGTTCATCGCTGAAAGTCGATACCGACTCTACCCCATTGGATAAATTGGACCAGAACTCTTCGATTGTATTGGCCCCCGGGAAACGCCCCGACATGCCAACAATCGCTATTTGTTCTAGTTCTGATTCCAGGGCCTCTTCATCATGCTGGTTGTCCATTTTTAACCTCTTCGTTGGTGCTGTTATGGGTGCTATTAGGGGTGCTGTTACGGTTGCCCTTTAACTTTGGCTTAGCCTTTTGATTTCGCAGTGCGTTGCGCTGCCGGGCACCACGGGCTTTGGCTTTTTTGTTTTCTTCGCCTTGACCCTGGCCCAGAGACTGGTCTGAATCGATAAATGCGGCCAGTGAGGCGATAGTGGGATGTTTAAGCAATTCAACCACGGTCAATTTGCGGCCCAATTTGCGGTGAAGCGCTTTTTGCATGTCGACAAACATCAATGAATGTCCGCCGACGTCAAAGAAACCGTCCACCCGGCTGACGCTGTCAACGTTGAGCATTTGCTGCCATATGGCGGCCACCGCTTCTTCAGTTTGTGATTGTGGTTTCTCAAACGGCTTGCTTTCACTGCGCTTGGTCACCACGTCCAGTTCACTCAACTGATTGCGGTCGATTTTACCGTTGGGTGTCAATGGCAACGCGTCCAATACCATGAATGAACTCGGGATCATAAACGCCGGAATTTGCTGTTTAAGGTATTGGCGAAGTTCGCCGGTTACATCACTCTCAACACCCCCAACACCCCCAACACCCTCATTAAGCTCAAGGTAAGCAACAATGGCATTGTCGACAACACTGACAACGACTTTGCGAACTGCGTCAAACTGGG
>JABSOG010000867.1 GCA_013216025.1 Algicola sp.
GCCGGGTGCGCACTTTAACCGCGCTTGAAGACGGCTCTGGCGTGCTGGCGAGTGTCGAAATGCAAAAAGACACCAAACCCTATCTGACCGACAAACTCAAATTTTGGCTGGTCAAACCCAATGTCGGCTTTTCGGGCATATCTGGCCTCGACACCCTGTTATCTGGGGCTTATATCCAGGTTGATGGTTCTGAAGAAGTGAAAACGGGCAACAGCACCCGTTATTTTAAAGCTTTGGTCGGGGCGCCACCGGTGGATATTGCCAGTGGTCTGTTGGTCTATAAATTGGTGACCAGTAATGCTTCGGGCGTTAACAAAGGGGCGCTGATTTATCATCGTAATATTTTGGTGGGTGCTGTGCATGATGTTCAGCTCAGCAATGATAATCAGTCGGTGGAGATCACCATTGCCATCGAACCCACGTTTAAAGGTTTGGTGAAACGGGCCAGTCGTTTTTGGAGCGTGTCGGGTATACAGGCCACCATTGATATGTCTGGGGTGAAAGTGCAATCCAATGGGTTGGTGCCATTGCTGATTGGTGGTGTGGCGTTTAGCAGTCCGCCCAAGTCGGCTGCGGCTGATGAGTTTTCCTTGTTCAGGTTATACGCCAATGCGGATGCGGCGCGCGATTCTCTAGAGGTTCGATTAACATTCAGCCCCGGGGCTGATATCAAAGTGGGTTCTGGTATTTATCTAAACAGCCAAAAAGTGGGGGTGATTGATAGTCTCGATTGGGAAGGCAATTTTGAGTACCTCAGTGCCAAAGCCAAACTGTCGATGGAAATGGTGCCGTTAATGAAAGCCGATACCCAATTTTGGCTCGACACGCCCGCATTGTCGATGGACGATATGAGCGTTGGCAAGTTTATACAGGGCACGGTGATCCGCATGATACCGGGTACCGGCGGTTCGCGCAGTGAGTTTGAGGTTTTAGAACAATCGCCTAACAAACGTTGGGCGCAAAGTGGGCTGCATTTAAACTTAACCAGTAAAGATGCGTACGGCTTGAGTAAAAACAGCCTCATCTATTACCAGTCACAAAAAATCGGCGAGATCCAGTGGGTCGATTTTGACCCGGCAAACAAGTTATTTACCCTCGATGCATTGATTTATCCCAAGTATGAAAAAATGCTGGGGCAAGACACTGCGTTTTATAACTCAAGTGGTATTCATTTTAATGCTGATCTTCTTGGCGCAAAGCGTGGCGTGAAAATAAGTGTGCCATCGGTGGGGCAAATGATTAGCGGTGGCATTGGCGTTCATTTGGGTGCGCAAAGCGAACACACGCCATTGACACAAAAGTCGAAGCTTAAACTGTATAAAAACTTAGAAGCGGCATTATCGATAAGTAACCCTGAGCAAGCCGACTTTTATTTGCAATCCAAAGACCTGCTGTCACCGGTCATCAACAGCCCGGTTTATTACAAGCAGTTTGAAATCGGTCGGGTCAGTGCGGTTACCTTGGCCAAAAATGCCAGTCATTCAACCATTACATTGACGATAAAAGACCAGTTTAAGACGCTTATCCGCCAAAATAGTCTATTTTGGATGAAACCAGCGTTGGATATCAGGGCCAGTATTCACGGCGTACAAGTGCAAGCCGCACCGCTGATGTCAATGTTAAGCGGCGGTATCGAACTCAGTACAATTGATGCTGCAACCCCGGCAGCATCATTACCTGCAAAAAAGGGCACCACGTTTACTTTGTTTAAAAATGCCGATGTCACCGAACAACCTGGGCAACTGATTACGCTGACAATTAACAAGGACACCACCCTTAAAGTGGGGGCCCCGGTTAAATATCGAGGCTTTGAAGTGGGCAAAGTCACCACGGTTAAACTGTTGCCCGATTTAAGTGGCGTAGAGGCCAGGGTTGAACTTGACGGCGGTTATTATCAGCACTTTAACCGAGATGATACGATCTATTGGCTGGTTCAGCCTAAACTAGGCCTTAACGGCATTAAAAATGTCGCCGCAACGGTTTTTGGTGATTCTTTGGCGGTAAACAAGGGCCACGGCAGTGAACAAACTCATTTTGTCGTTTCAAAGAGCAACTTGAACAACATCAAAGGGCTGGCTATTGTACTTGAAGCCGCGCAACTGGGTTCGCTGAGTGAAGGCGACCCGGTTTTGTACAAACAATTACGAGTGGGTGAGGTCACCCAGACTGACTTGTCACAAGACAGTACTAAGCTGTTGATTGATGCGGTGATCTATCCTCAATACCGTCATTTGGTGAGTGTTGGCAGTAAGTTCTGGAATGCCAGTGGCGTTAAAGTTGACGTTGGATTGTTCTCAGGCGTGCAAATCGACACCCAAACGCTTGAATCCATCGTTGCCGGTGGTATCAGTTTTGCCACCCTGTTTGTCGGTGAAAAGGTTGATGGTGAAGAGGCTGGTGGTGAACAGGTTGTACCAGGGCATCTTTTCATCTTGCACCAAAAATCTCAGCCCAACTGGTCAACGGGTGTCATTATCCCCATTGAGCAATAAACAATCTTGTTGGTGTTTTTTACCTCAAAAGAGCCTTGGCGGAGGATGGGTTAGGCGTAAGCGAAGCAAGCCGTAACCCATCAAACAACACCATGGTTCAACACCAGCCTTTTTATAATCGCTGGCAAATTGAGCAACCAAACTGGGGATCGTTCAGTTATTTGCCGACAATGCACTTTTCGGCCAAACAAACTGACTTATTAGGTTGAAGTTCTCAAGCCTAACCCCATATACTCATGCAGCCCAATTTAAATCAAACAATCGTCATTTTCCCAAGAGAGTGAATATGAGCTTAGAACGCACGGAAAATATAGAACTGCCCGTATTGGCACTCCGAGATGTGGTGGTATACCCCCACATGGTGATCCCGCTATTTGTCGGACGTGAAAAGTCAATCAAATGCCTCGATGCGGCCATGGACAGTGGCAAGAAAGTTTTTCTTGTCGCCCAAAAAGAAGCCTCGGTCGATGATCCGGCTCCGGATGAGTTATATGGTGTCGGCACTGTCGCCACTATTTTGCAATTGCTGAAATTGCCTGACGGCACGGTCAAAGTGTTGGTTGAAGGTAACCAGCGCGCCAAAATCAACAGCTTCTCAACCAGCAGCAACCACCTTGCTGCCAACATCACTTACCTGATGTCAAAAGAAGTCGATGAGAAAGAGCAAGAGATTTTTATCCGCTCGGCCACCAATCAATTTGACGGTTATGTCAAACTCAACAAAAAGATCCCACCTGAGGTATTAACCTCTTTGTCGGGTATTGATGATGCAGCCCGTTTGGCCGATACCATGGCCTCACATATGCCGCTGAAAATCAAAGACAAGCAGCAGGTGTTGGAGATTGTTGACGTTACCGAGCGACTGGAATTTTTGATGGCGCTGATGGAAGGCGAAATCGACCTGTTGCAGGTTGAGAAAAACATCCGCAGTCGCGTCAAAAAACAGATGGAAAAAAGCCAGCGCGAGTATTACCTCAACGAACAGATGAAAGCGATTCAAAAAGAGCTTGGCGACATGGAAGATGCGCCGGACGAATTTGAATCGTTGAAGATGAAAATTGATGAAGCTGGTATGCCCGAAGAAGCCAAAAGCAAAGCTAGCGGCGAACTGAACAAGCTCAAAATGATGTCGTCCATGTCGGCAGAAGCTACCGTGGTGCGCAGCTACATCGAATGGATGATCAGCGTACCCTGGAAAAAACGCTCCAAGGTCATAAAAGACCTGGCTAAAGCCGAAGTGGTGCT
>JABSOG010000868.1:0-1989 GCA_013216025.1 Algicola sp.
TGGAAGCAATATGACGGTTTGTCGTAGCCGCATCAATGCCCGCTTTTATCAAACCAGACATTGAAACGTATGGGACAAAATCAAGACCTGTGCCGTTGACACTCCAGCTGGAGGGGGCCGACATAATAGTAGACATTTTTCTCGGAATGCCAGCCCAGACAACAGAGCTGGGCGCTATGGCAATAACGCCAGAATAGTCGCTGTCATGAGCTGAAAGTACCAAAGCAAGTTCAGCACCTTTAGACAGACCAATGAGAATGACACCATCATTGCGGGTCTCTTGCCTGTCCATCAGCCATTTTTTGGGTGCTTCAAAATATTCCAATGGGATCATCTCCAAAGACGTTGGTACCAGATTATTGGGCGTGCGTTTATTAAAATAAGCCAGACTCAGTACAGGATGTCCAAGGTGGGCTATTCTTTTTGCCATATTGGTCCATTTACCACCGCCCGAACCGCCCATTATAATCACACCAAATTTACCCTTACCTTTGCCTGCCTTACTGTTACCGGGAAAGTAGTCCGCATCGAATTTGACACCCTTAACGGCATTTGGCGGGTTATCTTGGGCATGTACAATTGGTGCAGCAAAAGCAAAAGCACATAAAATCAAAAAAAGGCGGCTGTAGTTCATCTCTTCGTTACTCTCTAAAATCATTGAAATCTCATTGTAGGCAAAGCAGCAATAAAAGTAGAACAAGTTTCGTGAACTGCTCTTATGTTGCCCAAACAACTCAGAAATCCGTTACGCCAAACTAAAAGGTTGATAAAATCAACGTAACTTAATGCTGATCTCCCGATTACTGTCGGTAACGACAAACGAGGCATCTTTGAAATCTGGTGCACCAAAAGCACCGCCGTTATTGCTAAAGCCATACCCTTCGCTGGGAATACCAAAAAAGTTTTTGTCGAATTTGCCGTTGTTGTTTTCGTCGTGAAACAGTTTGACCGCGTAGCTGCCGGGTTTTAATTCAGAAAAAACCAAACTATGGCTGTCTTTGCTGGCTTTGATTTTTGACTGCGTCAGCGCTTTGCCCTTCTTTTTGTCAAAAGCGTTGGCTGAATCAAATAGCACAACGTATACCGTGCCCTGATGTTGGTTGATATTGGTGACGTTTACGATGACCTCAGCGGCACTGGCCCCTTGGGCTGTCGCCATTAACCCCATCAGTGCTGGTAATAATGCAGGTAATATTTTGTGGTGGCGTTTCATGATTTTTTTCATGGTAAGTGTCCAATCGCTTTAAGTTGATCAACACAATAGCGGCAATGGTGATTGGTCACATGTGCCAAAAGTCATAAGTTAAAAAAATAATGTTGTTATTGTATGCAATGAGCATTATATTATGACCAGTATATTCAGTCATATAGGGTTCCATTCATGCGTTGTTTACATCCATTTCTCAAGACTTCTTTGGTTTTAGCGCTTGGCAGTGCACTCTTAACGGGTTGTAGCAGCAATAACGTCGGCAGTCAGTCGAACGTTTTGCCAACCGTCTCGATGTCAGCAGTGTCAATGCAAGCTATACAGCAACCAGCCGTGACCCGTATTCTTGATACCGACGCAGTGCAACTGTGGAGCCAGGATTTTGACCATTATCAAAGTGATTTACTGGCAAAAGTAGCCGATGCCATAACCGCACTGGCCGAACAGGGGAGATTGGGTAGTGAAGACTTGGACAAACTCACCTATTACCTGCGTATTTACAGCAGTTTTGGACCGGATGAAGACTGGCCCGAGTCAACTGCTAAGTCGCTCAACCGCGCCTTGGTCAGCTTGCAGGCTATGCCTGGGTTTTACGCTATCAATGCGACCAATGCCCGGCTTCATGAAAACTATGCCGTTGCTCTATATCGTTTGTACTTTTTAAAGCCGTTGCAGGCGTCGATTGCCGACCATGTCAAACCGCTGGCTAGATTAATCAATCTTTATGCTCAAGCCGATTTGCCTCAAGACGATTCTCTACAAGGGAAGTCTATTGATTACGC
>JABSOG010000868.1:1999-3725 GCA_013216025.1 Algicola sp.
AGTGCTGCGGGCAGGGGCTTTGCTGCCGTACGAAGCACGGCGCAAGAACAACAATGAGTATATTGATGCAGTGAATGGTGAAGGTGAATTACAACAGGCGCTGGTGGACTTTTTAACCTCACCCAATGCCCGTCGCAATGGTGAAGACTGGCCACTGCAACACGCGACTTGGGCGTTGTCTCATTACTATAATTTGTACAACAAACAATATTGGAATGCTTATTACCAGCGTTCTGAGGATGATCGCAAACAACTCGATGACGATAAACTCAGTTTGCCGATGGAAAAATCGATGGATGATCTGGATAATAACATTTGGGCGGCATTATCAAAGGGCAATAAAAATGCAGAACAGGTCAAAGCCTTGTTTACCGTGCCTTATGTGGTCAATTCGTTTCGTGGTAAATCAGAGTGTGAAGAGGAGACTTTAAAAGACCGCTGTATAATACCGACACTCGAACAGGCGCTGCCAATCAAACACGTTTGCTCAAATAGCTTGTACATTATGGCGCAAAGCATGACACCAACGCAGCTGACAAAAAGCTGTGAGCGGTTAACGTCACAAGAGTCTACTTTTCACCAAAAACTGGCGACTGAACATCAACCTGCGGCCAACGATTTTAACGACAAACTGCGGGTGGTGGTATTTGACGATCAAGACCAATACAACCGATACGGCCAACTGGTGTTTGATATTTACACCGACAACGGCGGCATGTATATCGAAGGCCAACCGCAAAATCCTGACAACATTGCCACTTTTTATTCTTATGAGCATTTTTGGGTGCGTCCAGAATTTAAGGTGTGGAATCTCAATCACGAATACGTGCATTATCTTGATGGCCGTTTTGTAAAATATGACACTTATGGTCACTTTCCCAGCCATTTGGTTTGGTGGTCAGAAGGGTTGGCTGAGTATATATCGAAGGGCAACAAAGGCGAAAAAGCGTTGAAGCTGTTGGCCAAAACCGACAGTAAAGAATGGCTGACACTACAACAGGTGTTTGACACCGAGTATAAAGACGGCACCGAGCAGGTATATCGCTGGGGTTATCTTGCCGTGCGTTATATGTATGAAAAACAACGGGTTGCGTACCATCAACTGGCCAATTATCTAACCACTGATTATTTTGATGGTTATAAAAAACTGCTGGATGAAACCGGTGAGAAAAACAGCGAAGATTTTGCTCTGTGGTTGAAGGCGCTTAATGACACTTCAACCGCACAAGCGGATAAAAAAGACCCTCGCAAACCCCGTCAGTTCTATCGTTACAGTTATCGGGCTTACTTACAGCCTAAACATTTGCGCGAAGATTCACTACACATGCATTGGCAATATTGGCACGCCAATGTGGTGGCTCCTACCGCAATCCCTTGATATGATTGCCCTGAACGATAATATCAGGAGCAATATTAATGAACTGTCCAAAATGCCACAGTGCCATGCGTGAGCAACTGTTTAACGATTCCATTGCATATGGCGCTTGCGGCAAATGCCATGGTCGGTGGGTCAGTGGCGAATCATTGGCCCTGAACAGTGCCTCATTTTGCGATGGTGAAGATAAGGTGTTCAAGCACTTTATGCAAATGCCAGTCAAAACTACCTCCATTCAATGCCCTGATTGTAAACTCAAAAACCTCACGTTGGTGAACGTCAATCAGATAGAAGTTGAGTTTTGCACCGGTTGCCAAGGCGTATTTTTTGATTTGGGTGAAATGCCACAAG
>JABSOG010000086.1 GCA_013216025.1 Algicola sp.
GTCTTCGGGCAGGATGCTTGACCCGCTCGAAACCTCTAGCAACTTGCGGCTCAGCATTTTGCGTTCTGACAATGCGGCGCTCGCTTTATTGCCCATGATCATCAACGCCCAAAACATCAAAACGAAACAGGTTTCCTGTTCATAGTCCCTCAACACTACGTAAATAGAACGTTTAGCAATATAGACCTCACCTTTGGCCTGTTGTTCAAGCTGGTACTGGATAATTGCATCGGCGTTGGGGCGTATTACCGCCACATACACCGCATGTACAATGATCACTGAGAGCATTAGCGCAAAAAGTTGAAAAATAAAATCTGAACCTGTGTTTCGTTTCATAATAAATCCTTGTTCATCTTGCTAAATGTCGACCGGAAAAGACACGGCCAAATCTTCCGAGATTGACTCGGTCGGAATAAATCGATCCGTCTTCTTTGCTGGTTTGATTGTCTTGTCTGCGGTCTCTTTTGTGCTTTTGTGGGTGTTCTTATCTGCACTGGCATCTGCACTTTTATCCGTGATGACACCTGTTGTCACATCTTTGGGTGTTACAGCTGGTTTGGTGACTGACTGTTCTTTTGGCTCCGCTTCAGCTTCGACTTTAACTTCAACAACAGTGTCTTGAGTCGCAGCGTAAAGTGTTGTTGCCCCAGCCATTGCTGCCATTGTAGAAAGTATCGCTAGAGTCTGAATTAAGGCCTTAATGTTCATTACTCATTCCCCGTAGCATCGACAAAGCGGGCAATACGAAAACCCACGTCATTGCGCGCATCGGCGCCGTAATCTCTAAATGACAGGCGTAATTCGGTCATCGAACCGTGTGCCCAGCTCGAACCTCTGATCACATGGTAATCGCCGGTTTCAGTGCCTAGCGGATCATTTTCGATTTTCATCGACAAACCGGTTTTCACTTCATAAAAATCATTCATCCATTCAGCGGCATTGCCCGACAGGTCATAAATGCCTTTTCGATTGGCGGCAAAGCTGGCTACCGGGGCGGTGACGGCATACTTGTCGTTGTAGGTGGCCTGAATGTAACCCAGCAAGGATGCGCTAGAACGGTCGGCAAAGTTACCCGAGTTGGGCATTGGTGGAAGTTTTTTGCCCCAAGTATATTTGAGCATTTGGCCATCTTGATAACGACTGATCCAGGCCCATTCGGCCTCGGTTGGCAAGCGGTAGCCGTTCGACTTAGCATTTACGCCAACAATTTCATCGTCTTTGATGGTGTAAAACATTGGCAGTTTTTCTTTGCCCGACAACCAGTTGCAAAACAGCGCGGCTTGCTTCCAACTGATATTGACTACCGGATGTTTGTTATTGTCTAGGCTATTGCCTTTGACATGCCCCGAAGAATGGCCTTTAACAAACTTGCGGAATTGGGCGTTGTTGATCTCTTTGATACCCAAGTAAAACGGACGTTTGAGCTTAATGCGTCGATTGGTTTCGTTGGCTCGGCGACCCTGTTCACGGCGCGAAGCGCCCATGGTAAACACGTCTGAGGGTTTGAACAGCTTTAAGTCTGCGCCAACAACTGCGGTACGAATGTGGGATTTAATATTCTCCCAGCGATGCTCTTCGAGAGTTTTTAAGCGGGCATCGACAATTTGTTGTAGATCGGCACGAGGTAATACGGTTGTATGATAATCCATATACCCCTCTTTTTTGATCACCACCGTATGTTGCTTGGCAGTCAGGGTAACCGATTGGTTGGCACGGCCCATTAATCTATCATCAATATACAACAAGGCATCTTCTTGACTCGCGTGTATGGTGACCTGACCCAGTTGGGGTTGCAACGTGATGGTCAGTGCGCGAGATTCGCCTGAGGGCACGTTGATTTGCTGGTGTTGCTGTTGATAACCGTCTTTGAATAACGATAACTGGTGTTTTTGATTGGCCGTTAACGATAATGCCAGTGGGGTCAAGCCAAGATATTTGCCATCAAGGGTGACACTCACTGAGCTGGGTTTGCTATTGAGTTGTAATACACCGTCAGATTTTTCGAGATAGACTCGGGGTAGGTCGACATTATCACCAGCCTTAACCGTTAAGGTCATTTGCCAGCCTTTGAAACCAGCCAAACTCAAGTCCAGCTTGTGCTCGCCTTGCAATAAAGTGCCTTTAAAGGGCGTTGTACCAACCACTTCGTCGCCGCTTTTTAACACGGCCCCTTCGGGTTCAGACAATAGAGTGACATCAGCCCAAGCGGGTTCTAAGCCGACCAGTATTTGCTGGTGGTCATCCATGCCGATGATATCAATGGTGTTGGTGTCGTCGAAATAACGGGGGGCTTTTATCAGCAGCTGATGTTCTCCCGCAGTAATATTGGTTAACTCCACGGCGCTGTCACCCAGAAGTTTACCATCTAACCACACAGTCGCTTTTACATCGTCGATAATATCGACGGTCAGGCTGCCAGGCAATTTTTTAAAGGCATATTCTTTGACTTGATTTTGCTGGTCGTCGACATCGATGGTGACATCCAGCGGGTAATATCCCGGGAGCGTTGCTTTGTAGTGATAAGTGCCTTCGCGCATCACGTAATGATTGTCGATTTCAAAATTCAATCCGCCAGTGATCTCAAAAGCGGCGGCTTGCGGCACTGTTTTGACGACCACCGATTTGGCGGTAAACAAAAACCAAACCGCAGCGGTGCCGAGCAATAACAACAATATCAACATAATGCTGACTGGTTTGATATTCAGGCTCTTGCTGCTTTGCTTGCCGTCACTTGGGGTAAAGGCTGTTGGCTGGATCACCGCCTGTTCAAAGTTGGCTGGGGTTATCTTGTCGTCTTGTTGAGGGGGGGTTGGTGTATTCATAAGCGACCTCATCCATTGGTGATTTTATCGACGCACTGGACCACTATGGTGGTATCTACCTCACCAGGCATGACAGTGAATTCTCTGCGCACATCTCGATAGCCTTTGCGACTGCCTACCAAGGTGTATTTTCCCGGCTTCAAATCCATGCTTTTGGCACTAAAACTGCCCAATTTGCCAAACTTGTACAGCGTGACATCGGTTTGGTTGTTGGATTCAAATTTGACCGAAATAGGCAGGGTGAGTTGATTGAGTAATGTGTTCAATTGGACTGTTTGGCCGCTCAAACGACTGCCGGGGTTTTGAACTTTGACGGCTTCTTGGTAAAGTTTTTGCGCCTGCACATAAACCGACTGACTGGTCAGCCGCTGGGGCGAGTTCAATGTATTGAGCAGCTGGTTATCTAACTTGGCGCGCGCTTTTGTTCGAATGGCGCCGATTCGGGCTTTGATGACACTGCTATCGAGTGCGAGCATTTTGTCGTAAAAATCATTGGCTTGGCGCCACTGCTCTTGCTTTTCTAGCGAATTGGCTTCAACCAGATAGGTCGCAATGTTGGATTGAATGTCTTTGTTGGTGGCCTGCACCAGCGCTGATTGGGCATCTTTTGCTGCTGGTTTGATTTTGCCCGCAGTGGTGAAAGATTTGATGGCCTTGGAATATTGCTTTTGATTCAGCGCGGCATAACCTTGTGACATGGCGGATGAGAAATTGTCGTCTGTGATTGCCTGATTGGTGGTGGCCAGTTGCTGCTGGGCCGGGGCTGACTTGTTATCTAGTGCCAAAGCCTGCTCAAAAGCTTCTTTTGCGGCTGGTAGTTTTTGGGTCTTCAACAGGTGTTTGCCGCTTTTAACCAGTGCCATCACTTCTTCTAATACTTCTGCGCGCCTAAACCCTTGGTCGGCATCAAGGCTGTCGGGTTTTAATGATAAGGCTAAGTCATAGCTGTCGAGTGCGATTTTTGGTTGATTGTCATCGATGGCTTTTAAGCCTTGATTCATTTGCTGGCGATAAACCGTGTCGACCTTGGCTTGGATGGACTCAAACTGTGTCAAGCTGCTGCGATAATTGTTTTGGGCCCCAGAGAAATTACGCTGGCGGTATTGTTCGTCACCACTGGCGGCGGCTTGCATGGCTTGAACGAAAGATTCGGCTGCCCATAATTGTACTTTTTTGGCTTCGAGTTTACTCTGAATATCGAGAATCTTGGACAACACTTCTTGAGCTTCGCGGCGTTGTTTGGCCAACTGCGCATCGTTCCAAGGAGAATCCGGCGGGGCGATGATTTTTTCGGGTTCAGCCTGTGTTTCACTGATGTCTTCTACCATCGCCGGGTCTACCATCGAGGGCAGTAAAAAAACCACCCCAGCCAGTAGCAGGCCAAGTAAAAGAAATGCCAATAGTTGTACACGCTGAAAACCCAACGCGGCACTGAAAAGTTTTAGAGATGTGCTGTTTCTGTCTGAGCGGTTGACTGGTAAACCAGCTTTACGACTTGTTGGAAACGTTACGGCTGAAACTTCGCTTTTTGTTATTGTGCCGGTCTTGTTTGCTGCGTGGCTGATATTAAGAACCTTGTCGGTCATCAGATCACCCATAAGTGTTATATTTGTACTACGTTGTGTTTAACAGCACCCTTTTTTGGGGGGCTACAGTTAATATATAGCCGATAAACGTCTATTGTAAAATGTTTTAAGTTATTGATTTGATTGAGTACCAGTATCAATTTGGTAAATCTGCTGCAAGATCTCTTTCCACTGCTGATACTGGTTATCCACTGTGCCAGACAGGGTCACTGTACGGTCTTCTAATTCGATAACTTGGGGTTCAATGCTCGCTTCGAGCGAGTCTCCAAGCTCTTGCAAGGCCTCAATATGAATCTTTGATTCGCTGTCTTTGTCTAGCCCACTTTTGATCACATAACCGCCACCAGCCATGGCGACACTACCTGTGGTTCGTGCGACCGCGCTCGAAGAATTTGACGCGGCAAATATCCCGGCAATCAATGCCGCCGTGCCCACCGCCAAACGTTGGTTGGCGCTGCGCTGAAGGTTTCGCAGTGCCATTACTTCGTCATAGCTTTCTTGACGCCAGCGCCAATAGGGTTTTTCCATTTCTTTGGCGAAGGTGCCGTAATATTCCTGCATGGTGTCGATAAACAGGTAATCACGTTCTCGGATTTGGCGAATGCGATTCATCATCGGGTCGTTGTCGGCAGGTAAGCGTTGCACCACCAATTGACCGCTGTCGTTTTTGCCTAGGTGATTTTCAAAAGTTTGCGGGGCAAAGTCTTTGGCAAACTTTAATTCGGCGACAATGCGAGTGTTGAGTACTTGCTGCCTAGTGAGACTTTGCTTGTAGGCCATCATGTCATTGGCCAATTGGTTGTAGATGTTTTGAAAAGCATCGTTTTTCGTTCTGCGCTTTGGATCATAGGCGTAGCGGCTGGCCACTACGTTGTATTCCTTTGAAAACCACTGGCGTCCGGTGGCATCCGATACGCTCATATTTAGTATTAGTGTTTCGCCGTCTGAGTGCAAAATTTTGCCCTGAACCAACACATCCACGGCGGTGTCTGCGGTCGGCACTACCCTTACCGCCCCCCATGACGCAGTGCCTTGCAGGGTGTTGCTGACCAAGTTGGGAAAATAACGGGCTTCGGCATTGCGTACTTCGGTGAAGACGATAACGTCTTCATCGGTATTTTCTAAAGCTTCTTTGTGGCCGGGATCGAAAATGACGATACCCACGTCAAGTAACAACTCTTCGGCGATTTCTTCGCTTTGCTGCATGATTGGCACCACTTCGGTGGTTCGTACAGTGGTGCTAGAGCATCCCGCAAGAGCGAGATTGACTGTGGTGACCAGCAAAATCACCAGAGCCTTCTTACAGGCAAAGAATTTATAGGCAAATAGGTTAAAGGCAAACAAATTATTAATAAACATCAGCTATTACCCCTGAGCGCTTTGATTTTTATATTTACGATATTCTTGCCAAAGCTTTTCTCTGAGCTTAGGATCGACTTCAACCATCGCGGCTTCACGTATTTGGCGGGCAACCACGTCATCATCGTGACCTGCGGGAATATTGGCCGGTGGTGGGAAGGTGGTTTTACCGTGCTTGAATTCGCCTTTGCGCGCGGTGGCGGGCATGTTGTAGTCTTCGCCAGCGCGACCTGAGCTATTGTTGTGAACCTTGGGATTAGCTTGTTGGTTGTTTGAATTGCCTGTCTCACCATCACCATTGGCTTCATCATATAACTCGGCTTCGTCGATGGCGGCGACTTGCGCTTCACTGCCTTTTTCGTTTTCGCGATTTTCAATGTAGTCACGTTCGCGCAAGATCATGCCGTCATAATCACTCATGGACTGGTCAAGCTCTTCTTCCATTTGGGCAATTTGCTCAGACTCGGTTGATGCTGATTGTCCGCCAGATTGACTTGAACTTTGACTTTGAGATTGTTCGGATTGAGATTGCTCAGATTGGCTTTGCTGGGATTGAGATTGCTCAGACTGGCTTTGCTCGGATTGGGATTGCTCAGATTGACTTTGGCTTGAACTCGACGGGTCTTCTTCAGAAAAGTCAATTTCGTCACTTTCGGATTGTGACTGCTCGTTGGTCGGTGTTTGGTCTTCAAATTCGCTGGACTGGCCGCTGGGGCTGCTTTCATTGCTGGCTGACTCGTCGCCTGGTTCATTTTGACCCCCTTGATTTTCACTGTCACCCTGTTCTGAAGCACTTTCGCCGCCTTGTTCGGTGTTTTGGCTAGTCGGTTGGCTGCCCTCTTGTTGGCTTTGCTGGCCTTGTTGTGATGAACTTGAACTGCTGGGCTGCGAGCTCGAACTTGGCATTGAGGTGGGGTCGGGTATGCGCACCGGCGCTGAAACGGTTGGTGTTGAAGGCATTGAAGGGGTTGCTGAAGGTGTCGATGGTGATGAGCTTGGCATCGGCGAAGACTGCCCTTGTGATTGCTGGGTGGTTTCGCAGCCTGTCAGTGTCAGTGCGCTGGCGAGCACCATGATAGGCAAGGAGATTAGGCGCTTATTTGATTCACTTGACTCTAACCATTTATTTAACTTGAACCATTTGTTTCGCATAGTCGTGTCTCTTTGTTTTGGCTGTTGCACTGTTATTTCAATAAATCTGCTGCGCATCTTTATATAATGCCGCTTAGTGGCAGAAAAACGAGTGATTAAAAAGGCTGATTCTCCGCAGCTTGGACGGTGTAAAAGCCTTTTGGATAGTCAGTGTGACAACACCCTTAATTGCATTTTTTCGGTTAGCGCTGGTTCGCCGCCGACAAAGCGTGGCCTGAATTTGGCGATACGCAAAGATTTTTTTACTTGGGAGCGGGCCGAGATATTGTCGGGCGGTTTAGATTCTATGATTTCGATATTGGCGGCTTTGCCCTGAGGGGTCACATCAAACGAGGCCAATACATAATTATTGTCAGCGTCATATTGGGATTGCTCACTGTCGCTATAATTATTGGTTTCCATCAAATCGAGATTGGGCAGCGCCACCGGATTACCAAAGGTCTCCTGTAATTGTGCTAGGCCAGATTTTTCTGCGTTCATCAGGTGGTAGGCTTCTTGATATAAATCGAAGGCAGCACGACGTTTGTTGAACATAAACAGCCAATCGGCCATTTTGACCTTGGCTTTGGCCACCGACCCCGGTGGTGCGTCATCAGAATTGGCGTAGATTCTGATCACTCGATTGATGGCGTCTTTACCGGCGCGAAAACTGCGATTGATGTATTGGTCAATCATCATAGCCGAATGCCGGGCTTCTGGGTCTATTGGTATGGGTGACCCTAGTTTTTGGGCGGCACTGCGCTGGTAGGTGGCAAACAGGTAATTGGTCAGGGTTAGACCATTGAGTTCGTCAATCATTCGTTGCTCATCAAGCGGGCCGTGTTCGTCTAACAACGAAATGGATTTTTGGATATATTTGTGGGCTTTAATCAAGTGATTAGTGACGGTTTCGCGGTCTTTGCCTATTTGCATCCCGTAAGCCCGTAAATGCCATCTCGCCAATTGGTTGAGGGCGGGCAACATGCGTGGATCGTCTTTGCCGTAATTTTGGGTGTTTAACCAATCAAGGTAACGGTAGCGATCGCTGACATCCTGCCATTGACCCAGTGCCATATGGCTGGCGATTTGCTGTTCAAGCAGCGGCATTTGGGTGGTGGTATATAGGCCTTCGTTGATGCGGCTCAAATGGATGGCACGTTTGAAGACCTTGACGGCTTTGTCGTGTTTGCCGTTAAATTGCAGTGCAGCGCCGAGACTTGACAGTTTTTCGGCTAGCTGGGCACCGTAAACGCCTTCTTCAGATTCGAGATTACTGATGGCCCGCTGGTAGCTTTCAATGTCGCGTTGAACTTTAACTCTTTGCGCTTTGCTTTTTGAGCTGTCGGTGGAGGATAACGGCTTGGCAGGTACCGCAGGAGATTCGGATTGTTTGGTTGCCGATGGCGCGGCAAACGCACTAGCCAAAAATAGAAATAGAGTCATGAAACAACATAGTTGTCTTTGCATAATCAAACCTTCACTAAATATACGCTTCAATTCCTCCCACGCCGCCTTGAGGTGTTAAACAAGGTCGCGAAATCCCATCATTGGTATACTGTGTCCGTAAGAAGAAATTAAAAAACTGGTGCTAATGTATTAATTTTATTCAGGAAATAACTGGACCTGATAGCTTCGCGGTGTTATCCGCCCCCAGATCTTTGTTTATTCCTGTTTATTATAAGTGTAGACATCAAACCGCGGTCCTGTCCAAAACATTTAAAGTGGTTTCGTCGCAACTGAATAACCATTCACCGCATATGCTAGATATAAGACAGGTGTAGGGTGAAAAAAGTTCCCCGCTAAAGCGTATCAAAGGCAATTTCTGTCACTTTTGCGATGAATGGAGGGTTTGGCGAGGTAACTGGTCATATTCAGTCAGTTTAGGTTCATAAAACCCTCTATTTATTGACGGAATTATCTAATTTCCGTGTTGCCATGGTCGTTTTAAATCAACAGGGGCTGGTGTAGAATCTACACCTGATTTTATAAATCTGCAGCGCATCGTTATAAAGGCCACGCAGTGGCCAAAATGGTAGGGACAATGGTGATGATATACGATTATATAGTGATTGGTGGTGGCATAGTGGGTATGTCTACGGCCTGGCAGTTGCAACGCCGTTGCCCAGATAAAAAGGTGATGTTACTCGAAAAGGAAGATGTTTTTGCCAAACATCAAACGGGTCACAACAGTGGGGTGATCCACGCCGGGGTCTATTATGCGCCGGGCAGTTTAAAGGCCCGCTTTTGCCGCGAGGGTGCCGAGGCAACCATGGCGTTTTGTCGTGAAAACAATATCGATTATCAGCAGTGCGGTAAATTGCTGGTGGCCACCAATAAAGCCGAAATGCAACGAATGGAGGATTTGTTTCAGCGCTGCGGACAAAACGGCATTGAAGTGAGTCTGCTCGACCAAGATCAATTGCGCGAAAAAGAACCCAACATCAATGGTATTGGTGCGATTTTGGTGAAACAAACGGGCATTGTCAATTATCGCCAGATCACTACCGCTATGGCAGAAAAATTTGTCGAGGCAGGCGGCGAAGCCAAACTCAAGACCAATGTGATTGGCATAGCAGAAAAACACGACAGGGTGGTGCTGAAAATCACCGAAAACGGCAAAGAAGTTTCCCTCAACGGGCGTTTTTTGGTCTGTTGCAGCGGTTTGATGGCTGACAGACTGACCACCATGATGGGCATTAAAACCGATTTTCAAATAGTGCCTTTTCGGGGCGAATACTATCGCTTGCCCAAGCAGCACAACAACATCGTCAATCACTTGATTTATCCAATTCCCGACCCAGATCTGCCATTTTTGGGCATTCATTTAACCCGCATGATTGACGGCTCGGTCACCGTTGGCCCCAATGCGGTGCAGGGCTGGAAACGTGAAGGTTACGGCAAATTTAATTTCAGCCTTCGCGATACCTGGCAGATGCTGCTGTTCAAAGGTTTTTGGAAAGTGATGTGGGACAATCTGGGGACCGGATTGCGTGAGACCAAAAACTCTTGGTGGAAACCGGGTTATCTCAAGCAGGTCAATAAATACTGTCCGCAACTCAAAGTGTCTGATTTACAACCTTACCCGGCTGGTGTTAGGGCACAGGCCGTGCTCAAAGACGGCAGCCTTATTCACGATTTTTTGTTTGCCCATAGCCCGCGAAGTTTGCATGTGTGTAACGCCCCTTCGCCAGCAGCCACCGCGGCTATTCCGATTGGCAGCTATATTTGCGACAAAATATTGGGTGAAGCGGATGAGTCAGACGCTTAAACAAGCCATTGCTGGCTGGGACGGCAAAAGCAGTGAAGACATTGACACTATATATAGTGGATTTGAGCTTGATGCCTCGTTGGTCGATGATTTACTTTTGTGCCTCGAAGATCAAACGCTGCAAAGCGGTGCTACATGGTTGCTCAAAAGACATCTCGTAGGGAAGGGGGTTCGTTCACATAAGGCCTTTAGCCCACAGAAAATAAGCGCCGGCCAAATCCTCTGCGTATATAAGCAACTGCCACAATTAAAACATTGGTCTGCTCGCCTGCATCTTTTACAAACCATGGATGTTTTGCCGATAGCCTTGGCGGTGAAAGACACCGTTGAACACTTTCTTCGCCGCTGCTTGGCTGACGATAATAAGTTTGTTCGAGCTTGGGCTTATAGCGGGTTTCATTTGTTACAACAGCAATATCCAGAGTATAAAGCAGAGGTTGATGGGTTTTTTGCGTTGGCTATGCAAGATGAGGCGGCTTCTGTTAAGGCTCGGATACGGAATATTCTCAAACGAAAATAGTCTTTATTTCAACACAACCCTTAAAGTTACATTAATCCCCCTATTTCCCTTTTAATTCAACTTGTTGAATTTATTTGATAATTTACGTTTTTCAGCAAAGAATCAAAAAAAAACTATTTAATGTGTCAACCAAATCTGTGGTGCTGCGTTTTATTACTTGAAAGCAACATTAACCTATTCACAACTCTTGCTAGATTTATTCGAAGTAAGAGACAAAGCACTCAGGAGCTAACGATGACAAAGTTCACTAAACGTTTAAACATCGCTGTATTGGCCGGTTTGGTCGCAACCACTGCTGTATTGTCTGTGCCTCAGGCAATGGCTGATGATCGTGCTGATAGGGGCCCTAGAGGCGGCGGCCATCACGGTGGACAAAAAGGTGGCAACGGTGAAGCCCGTTTGGCCAAAATGTTTGCCCGTTTAGACGTAAACGAAGACGGTGTCTTGTCATTGACTGAATTGACAGACCCAACAGCTGCCAAAGCTGCAAAAATACTGGCCAGAAAAGATGCCGACGAAGATGGTGTATTGTCACTTGAAGAAATGCAACGTAACCGTCACGGTAATGCAGTAGATTTATCTGCCATCGCTGATGAGATTGTTGCTTGCGTAACTGACCTTGCTGCCGAAGCAGGCAACGAAGGTATTGTGGTACCAACAGCCGCAGATTTCAAA
Organism: Algicola sp.; assembly: GCA_013216025.1. Classification (GTDB taxonomy): domain Bacteria; phylum Pseudomonadota; class Gammaproteobacteria; order Enterobacterales; family Alteromonadaceae; genus JABSOG01. The sequence continues at coordinate 11,362 of JABSOG010000086.1, forward strand.
TCAAGCGAAGATCGTTTTAACGAGGTCGACACCTCAGGTGACGGTTCAATTGATTTGGCCGAATTAGAGGCCGCCGGTCTTGCCAAAGCCAACAACGCCTTTGACCGTATGGACGCCGATGAAGACGGCTCGGTTACCGCTGAAGAATTTGGCGCAGCACACAAATCACGTCGCGCCACCAAAAAAGCCATTCGTCAGTGTGTTCAAGAGATTAATGACGACAGCGAAGTATAAGTAACGATTTTAACAACCTCATCAGCCCTTAAAGCGGACAATTGACTTACGACTTGGATAATCGCAATTGTCCGCTTTTTCCCTTTATTTAACTTCTTGAATGATAGAGTAATCACCCTTTTTCTTTTGTCTTGCCCTCACTTGTGAGGGCCTTTTTATGGGTGGCGAAAAGCTGTTAATGCAGTGACATAATGTTGACTCAACCATTTGAATTAATAGCAATTAAAAATAATTTTAATAATATCAAAAAACTCTGAAATCCTTTGTCAACCAAACCCAAGGTAGTGCGTTTTAACTTATGAAAGCACAAACAATGTAGTAAAAATCTAAGCCTTACATAACGCTTAAACAACCGAAAGCGTACATAAACGAACAGCAAAAACAAAGCATTCAGGAGCTAAACATGACCAAGATCACTAAACGATTAAATGTAGCAGTATTAACCGGTTTAATCGCAACAACAGTAGCATTTTCAATCCCACAGGCATTGGCAGCAGATCGTGGTGGCAAAGGCCCTAAAGGTGGCGGTCATCATCAAGGTGAAGGTCGTAAAGGCGGTGATCGTTTGGCTAAAGCCTTCGCCCGATTAGACGTAAACGAAGATGGCGTATTGTCATTGGTCGAAATGACCGACCCAACTGCTGCTAAAGCGGCAAAAATGCTGGCAAGAAAAGACACCGACGAAAACGGCGTATTGTCAGCTGAAGAAATGCAGAGTAACCGTCACGGCAACGCCGTAGATTTGTCGGCCATTGCCGACGAAATTATCACCTGCGTAACGGACCTTGCAGCAGAAGCTGGCAACGAAGGCCTTATAGTACCAACAGCCGACAGCTTTAAATCAGCCGAAGACCGTTTTGCAGAAGTTGACACCTCAGGTGACGGTTCAGTCGATTTGACCGAGCTAGAAGCGGCAGGCCTGACTAAAGCCACCAACGGCTTTAACCACATGGATGCCGACGAAGATGGCTCAGTAACCACAGAAGAGTTCGGTGCAGCCAACAAAGCCCGCCGCGCGACCAAAAAAGCTATCCGTCAGTGCGTACAAGAAATCAACGACGACGGCGAAGTATAATAACAACGCCAACCTGATGTGGGCCAGCCCCCACATCAATTCTGGGCGGACAATCGCATACACTACTGCATAGTCGCGATTGTCCGCTTTTTCTTTAAATTCCCCTTGTTTTATCTCCATGCCTTTTTGTCATCATGTCCTATACTTTTGCCCTAAACTCAAAAATAACAACAGGGAAAGAGCATGAGTAAAGTTACTTGGTTACACCTGTCCGATATCCATTTTCAATCTTCCACCGAATGGCAAGCCAATCCAGCCCGTGAAGCCTTGCTGGCATTTCTGCAAAAACGATTTGATAAAGTCCCTTCGTTGAAACCTGATTTTGTTACTTGCACCGGCGATATTGCATTTGGTGAAATAAAAGAAGGGGCTATGGAAGGGCAATATCGATTGGCCGAAGTTTTTTTCGATGATGTGTTGGCGTTGTGCGGCGACGATAAGCCTTTAGCAAAAGACCGATTATTCTTAGTGCCAGGCAATCATGATGTGAATCGCGATGAAATAAATTCATTCGCTCAAGAGCATTCGAAACAACTGGCAGCAACCTCCGAAAAACACATTGAAAATATTAACAAAGACTTTGCCGGTTTTAAGAAAGTAACTCGTGATGCTATGGATCGTTTGAGGCCGTATAGTGAATTCATCGAACGCTACGCCAAGCATCAACATGATAAAGATGGTCGTTGTTTTTATACCCACCAACTCGAAGTGAATGGTATTTATGTTGGTATTGCCGGTTTTAATTCAGCGTGGTCATGTGCAGATGATACAGATGATCGTCGCTTATGGTTGGCGGGTGAATGGCAATTTGCCAAGGCTGAGGCGTTGCTGAGCAAACCGCATTTGAAAATTGGTTTGATGCATCACCCTGTCGATTGGCTGGCACAGGCCGAACGTAGCATTGCGACAAAAATGTTGGCTCGTGATTTTCATTTTTTTCTTCACGGTCATACTCATGATGCTTGGGTGACCGAAAGCACCAACCTGACAACCATTGGTGCTGGCGCTATAGGGGCGCATGGAATAGAAGAATTTGGTGTCAATATAACCCAACTTGATTTCAGTTCAGGTGAGGGAAGTGTATATCTTTATACTTACTCACCCAAGCACAAAAATTGGATGATTGCGGTAGACCCAAATCATGCACCAGATGCCATTTGGCCGTTAAAACTCCCGCAAGAATTAATCTTAAAACCTGAGCCTATCAAAGAAGAACCGCAAAATAATCTAACATCGCAAAACCCCCTCCAAAGACACGTCACCAAACAAAAACTGTTTGGCCGCGACAAACTACTCAATCAAGCAGAACAATATCTAAAACAAAACAACTGCCTCGTTGTTTATGGAATGCGGGGTAATGGCAAATCAGTGTTTATTGATGAATTGAGTCATCGTGCACCCTTGGCAGATAAAGAAATGGTGCGGATACCTGTCAACGGCACGACCAATGCCGGTTCGTTGTATCAACAACTGGCGGGATTGCTGGGTGATAAACGCGAAAATATCAGCGTACCGACCGGCACAATTGAAGAAATTAAAGTAACCCTTGAAGAATATCGTCGTGATGACAGGGCTTATTGTATCTGGCTTGAGAATGCGCATCAGTTGTTTGATAACGACAGTTTCATCGATGTGGAATTACGTAAATTGCTGGTGGCTTTGCGTGAGATATTACCAGAATGGTATTGGCTATATGAGCTTAGGGAGCGGCCTGTAAGGGGCTTGGTTGTCGATAGCGAATCGTTGGAAATGCCGGGATTGGATAGGAATACGCTGAAAGAGTTCTTATTGGCCAGCACGCCTACTGGTAAAGAGCCTTGGGAATACAAAGGTAACCAAATCAAAAGTATGTATCAGTGGCTTGGCGGTGGGCAAGGGCATCAAGCGCATCCACTGGCAACCCATTTATTGATTGAGGTTGCAAAAGGTTTGGATGAAACGCCGTATGAGGTTTTAAGGCGGCGGCTCGAAGTTTTTGAACAAGAGCTTGAAGACTTTTTGCTGAATGATTTATACAACAATGTGTTAAATACGGCTGAGCAAAAGCTGTTTTCTTGTTTGGCTTTATATCGAGTGCCTGTGCCGAGTGACCATGTTGAACTACTGGAACAGCAGATGAAGTTGGAAAATGCTTGGAATGGATTGAATCTGCGTTGTTTATTGTCGACTAATGGGGATGAGAGTAAATATTATTTGCACGGGTTTATTGCAGGGTGGTTGCGGCAACAGCAGGGATATCCGTTGGAAGATGCAGAATATCGTGAGTTTCAACCGGGAGGAGATGTATCGCAAGCGTTGATTGACAAACAGCGGGCGATTGCCAATTGCTGGATTGATTCGGTAAAAGGGCGTAAGCGGGTGTCGATGCAGAATATTAACCGGACTAATGAAGCGTTATTTCATGTGATGGCATCGGGGGATTTTGAACGGTTAAATGAGGTTGCTGTCGGGATGCTGGGCGCTGATGGTGAGTCTGTGTATAAACGGGTTTATGCGCTTTATCAGCATTTGTATCAAATTGAAGCGCCATCATCACAACAAATCTCATTGTTGGAGTTTTTGATTCGACTTAAACCCGAAGAACATGCTTTATATCGTTATTTGGGGAGCAAGTGGAGAGGTGTAAAAGGATGGCAAGATAAGCGAGTACTGGAAAACTTCCAAAAAGCCACCGAATTAGAGCCGGACAGGCCACAGTATTGGTCTGGCTATGGGAAAGCTTGCTTAAATCAAAATTTGGCGAGTCAATTTTTGACAGAATTGAGTAACTATGAAAAAAGCTCTGTTGCTCCTACTGGCGTTGATAATGTTGTGCTATCAGTAAAGGCAGATTGTCTTAAGGCTACTGGTGATAGTGAAAGTGCTTTTGACTTGCGTCAACAGCAAATTATTGCTGGGTCAGATGATCCTGTGTTTTATGCGGATCAAGCACTGGCATACGTGAAGCAAGATAAACCAGGATTAGCACTAGATATCCTAGAACTGGCAGAAAAAAATGGTGCCAACAATAACCATACGCTAAATATCAAAACCCATATATTGGAGCAATCTGGTGATATTAAAGCTGCAATGGCTTTACGGCAGCAACAGATTGATAGTGGTACGGCCAATCCTGCATTTTATACTGATCAAGCGCAGGCTTATTTGGCGGAAAATAATCCTAATGAGGCTTTGATTGTGTTGGATTTGGCAGAAAAAAATGGGGCTGGTAATGACTTTACTTTGAGTATTAAAGCCAATGCTTTGGATCAATCTGGTGAGGTTGAGTTAGCTTTTGCGTTACGGCAGAGTGAGATTGATAATCGGAGTCGTCATTCGGCATTTTATAATGCACAGGCGGAGGCTTATTTGAAGCAAGGGGAAACTGAGTTGGCGTTGGATGTTTTGTTGTTGGCTGAAAAGAATGGGGCTGGTAATGACCTTACTCGGAATATTAAAGAGAAGGTGTTGCGGCGGTTGAAGGGGTGAGCTTTGTTGGTTTCGTAGGGTGGGCTTGGTGTTTTTGGCCACGCGAGACCTTGATAAAAACATAAAAAAGCGGGGATGAATCACCCGCCTACGAAAAATGCAAGGCGGGTGATTCATCCGAAATGTCGGACCACCCGCATCTTTTCTCCCAAAAACTTTCCCCCAACCCCTCACATTTCCCCCCAACAAACGTTAAGATAAAACTAGATTGATTTTACGTGGATTTTTTCACTAAGGATGTATTGTGAGCACTCACCAAAAGCGTTTTTTACCCTCTCATTCTCGACTGGCCGGTTCAGTGGCGTTGGTGCTGTTGGGCTTTAGCAGCGCAGGTTTCGCCAATAGTTTGAATCTCAGTTATGGCCAGCTTAAGCAGCATACCAGTTATCTTGATCAGGAGGTGACGCTTAAACCCATTGGACCTTCGTTGTCACTGTCTTTAGATTTGAATGAGCAGTGGAGTGTCGACTTGGGTTATAACAAATGGTCTGATGAATTGACCTTTGAAGATACTTTTACTGCCGACAGTGATTTGAAAACCTGGGGCGGTAGCGTTAATTATTACCGCGATAAATGGTCGTTTTCGTTCAGTTATAACGATTCTCAAGACGATTCGCTATTGGCCAGTGCGCGCAGGCCCGATGAGCGTTATCGTAGTGATAAAACCACGTCTACTTCGTATGGTGCGTCTGCCGGTTACGGCTGGGTCAGCGGTAATTTGTTTTACAATGTGTCTTTTGGTGCGCAAATGGCTGATTGGGATAGCACGTCAATTACGCTTAATACACAACAACCC
>JABSOG010000869.1 GCA_013216025.1 Algicola sp.
TACGTTCGAGCCCCAAAATGCCCTGCCAAATCTTGGTGATCTGCTGTTCTAGGACGTTGCGTGGTGGCACATAACTTTGTTCTAGGCCTTGCGACAATACGTCGGACTCTAACGCCAATAAGGCTTTACGGTCGATTTTGTTGTTAGCGGTTAATGGCAAGGCATCGAGCGCATAAATCTGCGCCGGTATCATGTAGTCAGCCAAGTGCTGGCGTAGTTGCTGTTGAATTTGCTCAACGTTAGTCGTTTGACCTGCTTCAGCCCCTTTACCTTCAGCAACATAAAACGCCACCAAGCGGTCGGCACGTTCACCGTCTTTGGCGGCCAGTACCACGGCATCTTTAACTTGAGGTAATTGTTGCATTCGGTAGCCAATTTCGCCCAACTCAACCCTGAAGCCACGAATTTGCACTTGAAAGTCGTTGCGGCCCAAATACATCACTTCGCCGTTATCAAGGCGCTTGGCCAAATCTCCGGTGCGATATAGGGTTTGTGAATTATCAAAAGGGTTGGCCACAAAGCACTGTTGGTTCAAAGCATCGCGGTTGAGATAACCCAGACTCACGCCCGCACCACCAACGTATATTTCGCCGACCACATTGTTAGGCACCAAGCGGTTAAACTTGTCTAATATCAACATCGACACATTAGGGATAGCCACGCCAATCGGGCTTTGCCCGGTGTTGGTTTTTAGGTCGGCGTCAGTGATGCGTTTATAACTGACATGCACGGTGGTTTCGGTGATGCCATACATGTTGACCAGTTTGATCTGGCTCAGTGGGTATTTGTCGGCCCAGCTTTGAATCGGTTTTAAATCGAGTCGGTCGCCACCAAAACATAGGGTATGAAGGCTGTTAAGCTCGGCGGATTGATGCTGAGAATCTTGTTCAATCAGTTGATAAAACGCCGCTGGAGTCTGGTTTAACACAGTGATTTGATGGTCGACTAAATAACGATAGAACAGTTGGCTATCGGCCACTACGTCTCGTGCAGGCAGGTGCAATGTACCGCCAAAACACAAAGCGCCATACATTTCCCATACTGAGAAATCAAAACACAGCGAATGGGCAACGACCCATTTGTCGTTTTGATTAAAACCAAAATTCTGTTCACTGCCGCTAATTAGTGCAGCAAGGTTGCGATGGGCTATTTGGCAGCCTTTAGGCGTGCCAGTCGAACCCGAGGTGTAAATAACATACACACAAGCGTCCATATCAATACTGATTGCTGGCAAAGGCGTTTTACTGTGAACACCGTCAAATGTTTCATCGGTCAACAGCAACTCACAACCGCTGTCTTGCAGCATAAAATCAATTTTGTCTTGGGGGTGAGCCGGATCAATTGGCATATACGCCGCACCCGCTTTAATAATGCCCAAAAAGCTGATGATGGCTTTTTCGTTGGGGTTAACCATCACGCCAATCAATTGGCCAGGTTTGACTTGGTGTTTTTCGATTAATCCAGCAGCAAAACGGCTCGAAGCTTCATCAAGTTCACGATAACTCATTTGGTTATCATTGCTGACAAACAAAGCTACCCCATCAGGATTACTTTGCACTTGACGCTGAAACTTGGCCAACACACTTTCATCCGCCGGAGCCTGATCAATAGCCGGGGCCTGATTTGCATCAGCTAAAAACTGAGCCGGATTGTCTACCGTATTGAGTGTTAGGTAGTCACTGTTGGGCGACTCAACGGCCTTTTGGCACAACTGCAAAAAACTCGACATCACGGTATTTATCGTTTCGTCATCAAATTTGGCGCGGTTATATTTCACATCTAATGTTAGTGTGGCGCCGGGCATGGCAACAATTTCAAAATCGTAATTGGTGTGCTCTACGCCACCCACGTCTTTAATTTTAAAGCCCAAGTTCAACTCATCCCACTGGCCGTTGTCGGCATCGAGCGGATAGTTTTCAAACACGATAATGTGGTTGATCAAATCTGATTTAAGTGCGGTTTCGTTTTGAATGGCCGCCAGCGAACACCAGTCATATTCGTCACAAGCAAAGGCATCTTGTTGCACGCTTTTAACCAGCTCTATAAAGCTTATCCCCGCACTCAATTTAATATGTACAGGCAAGGTGTTAATAAACAAACCAACAATGTCTTCGGCCTGTGGCAATTGGGCGCTACGACCGGCCACAGTTTTGCCAAATACCAATTCATCTTGTCCGGTAAAGAGGTTAAGGCACAAGGCCCAAACCGCCTGAATGTAATTGTTCAGCGTTAGACCCTGTTGTTGGCAAAAGCCGTTGATTTGATCAAACACGGCCTTGTCGAGTGTCAGTGGTTTTATCGCTAAATCAAAATCGGATTTCACATCAGATTTCTGCGGCTCTTTACAAGGTAAGAGACATTGGTTTTCAACAGTTTTCAGACGTTCGGCCCAAAAGTCTAACCCGGCTTGGGTATCGCGGGTTGCTAGCCATTTGATGTATAAATTGTATGGCACCGGCGTTGGCAGCGTTAATGGCTGGTTATGTTTCAATGCAGCGTAAATGCTGAACAATTCGTTAAGCACCAGCCCCAAACTCCAGCCATCCATAATGATATGGTGAAAGGTCCAAAAGACTTTAGTGTGCTGAGCGTCAATTTTAAACATCGCTAACCGAAACAACGGTCCTGCGGCCAAATCAAAACCAGCGTTGATGTCTTGGTGTCTAAAGCTTTCGATTTCACGGTGAACTTCGTCTTCAGACAGGCTTGAAAGGTCAGTCACCAGCGGGGTGAAATCCACGGCTTTAAGCACCACCTGAATGGGACGCGCGGTTTTTTTGGTGACAAACACACTGCGAAACACATCGTGGCGTTCAATAATGGTTTGCCAGCTCTGAGCAAACAACACGGCGTCAAAATCGCCCTCAAGCAATACTTCTGACTGTTCAATATAAGCCGACGACTGCGAGTCCAATACACTGTGAAACAACATGCCTTGTTGCATCGGTGAAAGGGTATAAATATCTTTTAAATTTTTCTTGTTAAACATCGTCGAAAAGACCTTCCAAATCATCCATTGTCATATCACCAATTGTTAAGTCAGCGGGGGTCACCACCGCTTCATCTACAGTGGTGCAAAAATCTATCATGCCAAGCAGTTGGCTGCGATAAACGCCTAGCAAGTCATTGGCTTGCACGTTGTTGAACACGCTGTCGCGGTAGTGAAGCAAAACCGTCAAGCGCCCGGCTTTAACAAAAACCTCAAACGACAATTTGTGGTCTTGCACTCTGTCGGCACTCACATCCAAACTAAACGCTTTATCGACCATAGCAAAACCGTTTTGCTGGGCAAATCCACCATCGATTTCACCCAAATAGTTAAACGCCATTTCTGGCACTCTCTGGTGCAAAGGCGTCTCAAACGCCTTGTTAATGTATTTGAGCACCCCGTAACCAAGGCCCTTGAGCGGCACATTACGCAAATGCTCTTTGGTGTTGATGATTAACTTTTGCCAATCGTCGGCGCCATGGTTAAAGCCCGTGAAATTCATATGCACCGGATACAAAGTGGTAAACCAACCGACCGTTCTTGAAAGGTCAATATCGGCCTCGGCCCCTTCCCTTGTAAACTGTTCACGGCCATGACCTTCTAAAGTGACACTCAAAGCCCCTGCCCCATACTGGCTAGACACGGTATTGGCCAGTGCCGCCAACAACAAGTCGTTGGTTTGCGTGTTAAACGCATCGTTGGCAGCGCTCGACAACAACGCGGTTTTGTCTTG
>JABSOG010000870.1 GCA_013216025.1 Algicola sp.
CCTCCTTGTCCGCCTCCTAGTCCGCCAAAGTACAACTCACCAACAGCCCCCATGGGTACCGGTCGCAAACGTTTATCCAAAATATAAATCCGGGTATTGGCCAGCAGTCTGCCTGTCAGTACTTTTTCATTTGCTGCCTTCACCATTGCTTTGCCTTTGATTGTTATTGGATACATATTTTTTTACGGGCTTATAATTTCGAATAGCAGTCTAATAGAGCGGCCCGCACTTGACCTTTGTTTAGAGCACGACGTTCTTTGAAAAGGGCACTTTATTTGTCTACACCTTGGTTAACCAGTTTCCGGTGGTTCGACATTTCGGTGGGCACTAACTATTTTTGTTTGGAATCGATTGACGGTATCTTGAAGGAGATAATCGATAGACCCGTTTAAAGGCAGTAGAAAAATTGTTTGAATCCGAATAGCCCACTTGTTCAGCGATTTGCACAATGGACAATGAACTTGTTGCCAATAGCCTGGCAGCACATTGTAATCGCTGCCCTGCAAGCCAATTAAACAAGGTTGTGCCAAAACAGGCTCGAAAAGCACTTCTGAGTTTATTTTTATTGGTGCCCATATAGCGAACCAAATCGTTTAACCTAACCTCATTGCGCAGTTGGCTTTTTAAATACCGGGCTGTTTTATCTGCCAAAAGAAAATCCGCTTGGTGGTACGGGTTTTGCTCAATCTGTTGGGCTTGTTTTGGTTCAATGAGGTCAAGATCTGATGCTGATGAATTAAGCAGTTTCAGTACATCATGTTGAGCAGATTTATTATGTAGAGCGGCCAATCCAATTCTGTTTTTGAACTCTGCAACAATCAGAGGACTGCTGAAGTAGTCAAACGCACCGAGTTCAAACAGCGCACCTTTATCGCTTTGACAACAGTCAACAAGGGCTAAAATGGGTGGATGTATTTGGCGCTGATGGCGTAGTTCTTGTTGTATAAATTTTAACGCTGTGATGGCACTTTGACCATGGCTTTTGGCGTCAACAATGACAACGCCGACATTGGTTTGATATTTGTATTGACTTTGGGTTATCTCTATACCCTTTAAACCCAACTCGCTTAACACTGACTTGATTTGATTGGATTCAATGGACTGAATATCTATCAATAACGCTTCATTTGGAAATTTTTTTTGTGCACCCGATTTTTACTCCGTTTAATAGACAATAAAACGGGAAGGACTAGGCGAACATGATATGGATTTCGTGATCCCGTTTTGCAAGAAAGCGGGATTGTACCTTACTTCCCTTATATTGTCATACCCGTTCTAATCACGGTAACGTTACTCTAGCAGCTTTGTTTTGGGACATTGCCGGGGTTTTGAACACATTTACATTGGGATTAAGTCGAAACGAACAATTGACGTTATCTGCCAAAGAACCGCTTTTCCAGAGCCCGGAAAAGCTTCGATACGTTGCTCTCAAATCCTTCGCTGTTCTCTTTAAAGGAGGAAAGTCTTCGACATTGATAATCTGGCCCTTACCAGCGAAGAAACACAGTCGATAAACGAGCGGTCTACACACTTTATCATACCAATTCGCTTTGAAACCTTGCACAGCACCTATTCGCTTTTGTACGACCCTCGCTCGAAGGCGGGTATCGTTTTGACATCTTGTGCATGGCCTTGTTAGGCGGGTATTTCCTCGATCATGAGTATGTTCCCACAGCCATCTTCGAACATATTCATAAGCCCCCATTCTGGTCTGTCCAATTCAGGACGCACTTTTATACCTGCTGCTTTTAATTTATCCAACTCAGCCTCCACGTCTTTAACCGCAAATATCATTATCGGCAAGTTGGCTTCGAAAGCAGATTTTTGGTAACACTCAGCAAAGCTTCCTTGGCATGGCTCCAATAACATAGCTGTCCCAGCAGGATCCTCTGCTGATACAACTATCGCCAACTTTGCAACTACATCAAATTCTTTAGATACAAACCCCAATTTTGACGTATAGATTTCATGCGCTTTTATTGGATCTTGTACTGGTATGCTTACTAGAGATAGTTTCAATATTTTTCCCCTTACTTGATGAACCTATTATGTTATCTCACTGTGATGTAGGCACATCATAAGATTAAAGCGCTGGCCCCTGTTCTACCCGTAATGCACCTGCACATTGCAACAACCAACGCAGGCTATCAAATCCAGATACCGGAAATCCTGTTAGTAATATATAAACAAGCAAGCGATTATTATCTATCACTCGTGCTGACCACCAGAACCAATCACGGCCATAACCAAACATTCTAACTTCTTCAGTATCACGATTTACATTTTCATCTTGGAGATTAACAAGCACATTATTTTCAAACCAAGTTTCTAGCAATTCGTAGCTGCTATCAGTCAGCCACTCTTCTTCATTACCACAGACTAAGTGTACTGAAAGGATCACACAAAGCGCTTCTGATGCTCGCTCAAGAACCTCCGCAGCATTGCCATCACAGCTAACCTCGACCTGCATCAAACCCATCGCTGGAGCTACTGCGGTTTCGTTTTCCTTAAACAAAAGACGATTTAATTCTTCACGCAACATTCGCTTACCTTAGAGATTAATTGTGCTTTTTATTACATAACGCCTTACTCACCAGATTGGTTAAAGTGCAGCGACTTGTAAGTATACAATTTACTCTACTGTTCCATTGGAATAGAACAAGGAATAAATAGTAAACCCAACTATTACCCAAAAAAGCAATCCTAAAAATACTACCCGAAAACTATCGGGGTCTATTTCCTTAGTTCTCTTGAATGTGAAAAGCTTAGCGAATAAATAGCCAGGGCCTTTTATTAAAATCTCGAGAACTAATTCGACCAATATTTGTTTAATTATTCGAAAAATGAATTCAAACAATCCTTCGACAATAGCACCTATAGGCATTCAACCATCCTTTACGATATAGACTGCACACTAACGACCAGCACAACTGCAAAAATCTAGAAATACTTCGACGCCATTACTTGAAAGAGCGGAATCAAGTTTTGTACAAATGGCTTGTCCGGTGCAACGACTTGTTAGTGGCTTACACTTCACTTGCGCGGTTTGCCGCCGACACCTGCTGGATGTTGCCACATAATTAATATTGGACACTTTAACCTGAAATGGGCTGCACGAACATGTTTTAATCGCCTGTGGTGTTTGTATGAGCGGTAAACCACCTTTAATGCTATTTATTACACACACAGGCTAAAATAGCGCGCATTCAGGCGCCAAAGCTTTATTTAAAGGGAAGCTGTAGACACCGATGGCACCATAGTCAGTTACAACTGGCACCAGACTAGCGGCAGCGAGATTGTGCCAGCCCTTTGAGCGGTTTGAAAAACCTGACCACGCTCGATTTAAGCAGTACTGAGCTAACCGATATCTCTTCATTGGCAAGCCTAACAACAATGGTCTCCCTAGAATTGTATTGGTTGTAACCAGCTTGACGGTATACAAGACCAGTTGCCAGAACTGCGCTTCTTTAATCGTCCTAGCAATTGTATACCTTAAGCTCATAAGATAACTTGTGTACTTTTAATCACTTACAGCGATAATTTACGACGTTTTTAGTTGACCCAGTTCCTGCACTGAGATAGCATTTCGGGGTTATTGTGAAACACCAACGATTGGCAACCAATCGTTAACTTTCAGCATTAAAAGCCAGTAGGGAAAGCCAAGCAAATGAATGATACAACAACAGTAACAAACAATATGGATGACACCATCA
>JABSOG010000871.1 GCA_013216025.1 Algicola sp.
TGTGCCACCATCAGCCGTTTCAAACCGACCTTGACGTACGCTGTCTGCCCCGGTAAAAGCGCCCTTTTCGACACCGAACAATTCGGCTTCCATCAAGTCTTGTGGTATGGCACCCATGTTGATTTTGACAAAAGGCCCACTGGCGCGAGCCGATTGGGCATGAATGTAATCTGCCAGTTTTTCTTTGCCTGCGCCATTGGGGCCGGTGATCAACGCGCTGATATCTGACTGGGCAACTTTGGCTGCCATTTCGACCAAACTGGCCATCTCTAAGCTGTGATAAATAAAGTTGGGCTGCGCTTTCGGCTCTGCTTTTTGCGGGCTTTGCTGCGCTGAATCGTTGATGTGGTTGCCGATGGTTTCGAGCAGTTTTTTGTCATTCCACGGTTTAGGCAGGTAATCCTCTGCCCCGGCCTTAACCAGTTCTATTGCGGTTTCAATCGAGCCCCACGCGGTGATAATGATAATGGGAATGTCTGGATGGGCTTCGCTGAGGGCGTAAAACAGCTTTTTGCCCTCTTCACCAGAGGTGGTGCCATCGCTGAAGTTCATGTCTTGAATGATCAAGTCAATCCGCTGGCGAGAAGCAGCCAAAACCGCTTCTTTAACCGTACTGGCCAAACTGACTTGATAGTCGTGCAGGCTCAATAGCAAGTCCAGTGCATCCAGAATATCCGGGTTATCGTCAACGATGAGTATTGTTTTCATTTTAATTCTTTAATCTCAATTGGCCTACGGCCGAAAGTCAAAAGATCTCAACACGGAGCCACGGAGGCACGGAGAAAGAAAGAGTAAAAATAATTGGAAAACAAAAAACATGTGTAAGCCCCAACCGATGGACAACCGACCAATACCCCAAATTTTTTATCTTTTCCTCTTTCTTTACTCCGTGTCTCCGTGCCTCCGTGTTGAAGCTTTTAATCTTTTAGACAGTCTGCGTAGCAGTTACAGGCGATATCCGGGTGGTCTTATAAGCGGGCAACCAAGTAGCCAAGGTCCCCGACAAAAAGATCACCAAAACCGCCAGCAAATATAACAGGGTATCGGGTTTGTCGATAGTGATCACCATAGACAGCGCCATATTAATGCCAATCACTGCGCCAACACCCAAGATACTGGCCATTAGGCTCATTAACCAATTTTCGCTGAACACGTACAACATGATGTCCTTTTTGCGCGCACCCAGCGCCCGGCGAATACCAATCAGTTTTTTCTGCTGCGACACATGAAAATGGGCATGGGCAAAGCTGCTGATCACCGTCACCAACACCATCAAAATACACAGCAAACTAAACAAACTGGCTAGGCCAGATTCTTGACCATAAAAACGTTGCAAGCGCGCTTTCATGCTATAGACTCTTTGCACATCTCGCTCTGGCTGCACCGCCAAAATCGTTTCTTCAACGCGAGCCATCACCCGCTCAAGCTGTCCGGGTTCGACCTGTAACACGTAGTTTTGAGTAAAATCGGCACGAGCAAACATCATGTTGCCAAATACCGCGAAAAAACGTGAACGACCGGTGTGCGCGGGGCTCACCTGAAAGTCTTTGGCGATGCCGACGATACGCCCCCGATTGGTCAATTGACCCAGTGCCGACTTGTCGGGATAAACGGCTTTTGCCAATGCTTCGGTGATCACCACATTACTTTCAATTTTATCTAATGTGCCACTGTAATAGGCCTCGGTGATGTCATCTGCTGGCGTTAAACCACGACCTTCGACAATCTCAACCCCCAAATTGGTTAAACCGATATCGCTGCTAAAAAAGGTTGGCACGTACGCCAAATCAGATGGCAAAATAAAGTCCTGCCCTACGTTGGCATCCTGCACATTGCCATTCCAGCCGCCCCGTTGAATGGGCAATTGATTGTAGTGAGCGACACTTATCACACCATCGAGTGAGTTAAGCTTTTGAATGTCTTGGCGGGCAATAGACATGTAATAGTCGGTATCTCGGTATTCGCCCGAGGTTGGCAATAACGACACAGCAATCAAGTTATCAACATTAAACCCCAGCGGGTTGTTGAGTTTTGCTCTGGCATCTAGTGCCAATATAACGGTGTTGACCACTAACCCTAAGGTCAGCGCCAATTGTACCAGCAACAAGCCGGTGGCAAATTTTCGTAGTTGCATCGATTTTAACAAGGCTTTGAAATTCATGACGTTTCCTCATACCAAATCCATTGGTATTATTTGATTTCGGCTGACAGGCTCATAGTACATGAGCGAATTAACGGATAAAGTGCGCTTAAAAAAGTGGTGCCTAGGGCAATCAATAGTCCCAGCGCTGCCATTTCACCATCCAGGCGACCAATGTTGTCCAACTGCGGGAAGAAAGTTTGCGACAGCTGTAAAAACAACGCCCCCAGCAACAAGGCCAATACCGAACAACACAAGCCAATGATCAGGCTTTCGACAGTACCCTGATAAAACAAGTCTTTGCGGCTGGCGCCAACGGCTCGTCGCAGCCCAGATTCGAACTTGCCCGCATGGTAACGGCCAATCAACAAACTGCTGGCATTGAAAATACACACCGCCAAAAATAACGCCGTAGCCAAGGCAAAAGCCAACATCCGGTCATCCACCACCTCGTTAAATTCCAACCACTCGTTGACATCTAACAAACGATTGTTGATGTCCAGCGGATGTTCGCCAGCGTCTTTAAGGCTTTGGCTGTAGCTGTCGAGAAAGTTCAGAAAATCAGCCTTTTGCGCCGCATCGTCTAATTGAACAAACATTTGCAGATAAAACACATTTTTGCCGCGACTGGCTGACGGTGAAGTCGACCGTTCGGTAGAAGAACTTCGGGCCGCAATGCCCCATTCGGCATCTAGCGCAGTTTCTAGCGGCGCATAAACATCTTCGGTCAATTCAAATCCCTGATCTTCGGTGACATGATAGAACTTAGGTTGTAAACGCCAAGGTTTGAGTACGCCAACAACGCGATACATCTTATCGTCAATTTCAATGGTTTTACCAACACTGTTACCACCACCGAACAATTGCATATTGAGCGAATCTCCAATCACCAACTCAAGTGCGTTGGGCTGTTGCCAACTGCCACCATAAGCAAACGGTGCATCGGTTAAATCGAAAAAGCCTTTGGTGGTCGCTCGCACCTGCGCACTGTAACGTGTCAGACTTTTTGACTCAAAGTCTCTGGTGTAAACGCTCGATTGATAGTGCGCCAGTGAATGCGTGGGAATGTCACTTTTTAATATCTCCATGGCATCACGATAACGCAGAATATACAGCGGCTGATCATGACCCGAATTGCTGTTGGGCCAGCCATTCATACTGATATTAAAAATGCGATCGCTTTTGTGCGGTATCGGGTCGTTCGACATCGTTTTTAAAATGGCCAAATTAGCCAGTAAAACCCCAACCCCCACCGCCAGCGTGGTGATCATCAAAGTGAAAAATAGCGCATTGCGGCGGAGGTTTCGCACGCTCAGCTTGACATAATAACTTAACATTTCCATTTTCAGCCTCCTTTACGCGGGCGTTTTCATTGGCATTGGTGCATAAATGCTGTGATCGGTGATCTGACCGTCGATGATCTGAACATTGCGTTTAACCGCCCTTGCCTGATCTGAATCGTGGGTGACCATAATGATGGTGCTGCCCTGCTGATTCAAAGAATACAACAACTCCATCACCTGCCGGGCCATCAACGAATCAAGGTTACCGGTCGGCTCATCGGCCAGCA
>JABSOG010000872.1 GCA_013216025.1 Algicola sp.
AAGGGTTTCAATTTCGCGGGACAGCGCCACCCGCATGGAACGGTGAGTACTATCGAGTATAATCTCTGTATCGCCGGCGGGATGGTTGCGCAAGCGTGAAAATTCTTTAAAGCCCGATTTAAACAAAGATTCGAGGCCTGTTTGCGGGCTGGTGCGAGCCGCAACTTCGTTATACAGTTTGGCCAAATCGACGCCAGACCAAAAGCGATCTTCGAATTTTTTGGCTTGGGTTTCGGCGCTGCCCAGCACTTTAATTCGCTGGAAAATCATCGCCCAAGACGCAACCGACATCGCTAACAGCGTCAGCATCACCAACTGTACCAACAGGCTGGCTTCTATAAATAAATCGATGAATGATAATTCAGATGACAATGTTAAGTACCTCGGTGATATTTGCCGGCAATTTTACGGGTTTCATTTTTTTAAGATTGACACAAGCGACAGTAAACGTGGCGGTGCAAATGGTTTGGCCCGCTGAGTTGGTGATCGACTGAGCAAATTGCATACTGGCTTTGCGTAATTGGCTGATACGACAATGCACATTCAAAAGGTCGTTAAACCTTGAGGGTAACAGGTTGTCCATTTCGACCTTGCGAATAACAAAACCGATGTTTTGTGCCAACATAACATCTTGCTCTATACCCAACTCACGGAACCATTCGGTTCGGGCGCGCTCAAAAAACTTGAGATAGTTGGCGTTGTAAACAATGCCTGCAACATCGGTATCTTCGTAATAGACACGTATCGCGAGGGTATAGTTGGTTTTGCTTAGCACGAAAGTTTTAATGGCCCAATTACAGCATTGTGAATTTAGACCGCTATGTTAGCTTAATTGTTTCAAGACTCAATGGTTAATCTGCTTTTTAATCGTTAAATTTTATTACAAGCAAGTTAAAACCGGCGATAGAACAAGTAAAGTCAGGTACCCTGTGGCCTGTTACGCCGAACCAGCACAATATTGTCATTTATTTTATGCACTGTGACCTCTTTTTTATGCCAATTTGGTAGGTAACTATATCTATGGAATTAACCTATGGTGGTGCATAAACTCTATTCCAAGTTGTTGTTTTACAAACACTGTGACAAATATATGACACGAAAATTGTAAGACATTAACCTGTGAATTATATTCATCATTAGTTTATCTAATGCCAAGCCTTAGATTTCCTCGTTTGCCAACATCCACGGCAGCCCTTACTATACGTGCATCTTCTGACTAACTGCAAACAAATGAGTCCTTGGGAAACGTTTATTTGGGTCAGATAACACAAAGAGGGTTTGTTAGATTTCCAGCTTTGTAGAAACCTAAGGATTTAATTCCTTCCTTCAACTTGTATTTTTGGCCCACTCTTTGAGTGGGCTTTTTTTTGTGCTTTTTCTTTGGCCTGCGGCCGGAATTGCCTGCGGCAATGGAAGTCAAACGATCTCAACACGGAGGCACGGAGCGACGGAGGAAAGAAAGAGGAAAGAAAGAGGAAAATCAAAAGATGAAATAAACAAGACAAGACAAATAGTAGCTTTAATCCTTTAATCTTTTCTCTGTGTTTAGATCTTTTGATTTTTCTTTAGCTTTTATTGTCATTATTATTTTTGCTTTTCCTCTTTCTTTACTCCGTGACTCCGTGCCTCCGTGTTGAGATCTTTTGACCTTGATTTTCCCTACTCAGCCTCGTAATCAAACCCCAGATGCAAGTAAGCCCGTTCGGTAGCAATTCGCCCACGTGGCGTACGCTGTATAAACCCTTGCTGTATCAAGAACGGCTCTATCACATCTTCAATTGTTTCACGTTCTTCGCCTATTGCCGCTGCGAGATTATCGAGCCCTACTGGGCCGCCCATGAAATTATCGATAATAGAAGTCAGTAGCTTTTGGTCCATAAAGTCAAAACCTTGTCGGTCTACGTTGACCATATCCAATGCAGCTGCGGCAATTTCGAGGTTCACTAACCCTTCATGTTTGACTTGAGCGAAGTCTCTTACCCTTCTTAATAACCGGTTGGCAATTCGTGGCGTGCCTCTTGAGCGGCGTGCGATTTCTGTCGCGCTGTCCATGCCCAATTCTAAGTTCAAATAGTGGGCTGAACGGGCAACGATGTTGGCCAAATCGGCGACTTTATAGAATTCGAGCCTTTGTACAATGCCAAAGCGGTCTCGCAATGGCGAAGTTAGCGCCCCTGCCCTTGTCGTTGCACCGACCAAAGTGAACGGCGGTAAATCGAGTTTGATTGAACGCGCTGCGGGGCCTTCGCCTATCATGATGTCGAGCTGATAGTCTTCCATTGCCGGATACAAAATCTCTTCGACTACCGGGCTGAGCCGGTGGATTTCATCAATAAACAATACATCGTTTTCGTCGAGATTGGTCAGCAATGCCGCCAAGTCTCCGGCTTTTTCGAGCACCGGGCCTGAGGTGGTTTTGAGGTTTACACCTAATTCGTTGGCAACGATATTGGCCAAGGTGGTTTTACCCAAACCCGGCGGGCCGAAGATCAGCAGGTGATCGAGCGGTTCACCTCGGAGCTTGGCGGCCTCAATGAAAATTTCCATTTGTTCGCGGACATGA
This sequence comes from Algicola sp., assembly GCA_013216025.1. Classification (GTDB taxonomy): domain Bacteria; phylum Pseudomonadota; class Gammaproteobacteria; order Enterobacterales; family Alteromonadaceae; genus JABSOG01. The sequence continues at coordinate 2,564 of JABSOG010000872.1, forward strand.
TCCTGCCCTTGGTAGTCTTTGAGCAGCTTGGGGCGAATGGCCCGGTCGACCTTTTCGTCTTCGACCGTAGCTGTTGGCTGGATCAGCCTATCGGCTTCTATCATTTTCTCTTACTCATTTTTATTTTGCCTTCGGCAAAGGTAGGTCAAAAGCATTCAACACGGAGGCACGGAGCCACGGAGAAAGAAAGAGAAAAGCCAAAACAACTAAGGGCAAATTAAGGGGGAAGTGCCTGAAACTCAAAAACCAACCAAGTATGAATTGATCTTTTATTTTTGATCTTTTCGCTTTTTCTTTTCCTCTTTCTTTCTCCGTGCCTCCGTGACTCCGTGTTGAGATCTTTTTTGTCTTTTATCTGTTCAGAATCACAACATAGCCCGCAGCGCGCCTTTGATCAACGCCTCGCTGCCCATGTCTTCTTTATGAACCTTCTTGATGGCCTTGTTCGCTTGAACACTGGTGTAACCCAGGGCAATCAGCGCGCTGACCGCATCGTCAAACGCACTGACTGGCATTTCGAATACGTTATCAATCACTTGACCCGGGGCTTGCGGCACAGCTTCTACGCCCCAGTCTTTGAGGCGGTCGCGCAATTCGACTATCAAGCGCTCGGCGGTCTTTTTACCCACGCCCGGCAGTTTCACCAAGGTGGTTGAATCTTCGTTGATAACACAACGCACAAACTGCTCTGCCGACATGCCCGACAATACCGTTAAGGCCATTTTTGGACCAACACCGTTGGTTTTGATCAATTGTCTGAACAACAACCGCTCGGTTTTGTTGGCAAAGCCATATAATAGTTGGGCATCTTCACGCACCACAAAATGGATGTAAATCACCGCTTGTTGGCCCACTTCGGGCAGTTGATAAAAACTGGTCAGTGGCATTTGCACTTCGTAACATACGCCATTGCAGTCTATCAACAGTTCTGGTGCGTTCTTCTCTTCAACGAGGCCTTTTAATTTTCCAATCACGTTCTAATTTCCTATCATTGCCAATTTTTCTACCTCAAACGCCCACGAACAACCTTTTTGACGTGCCCACCCATATTTAACAAGCTCTGATGCGAGTGCGCATGACACATTGCCACGGCCAGCGCATCGGCGGCATCGGCTTGAGGT
>JABSOG010000873.1 GCA_013216025.1 Algicola sp.
GCGAGTTCATCAATGCGTAACAGCGCCTGACGCTGGTAAGTCTCAAATTTTAACCGACAAGTTTCGTCAACCACCGACACCGAGTAGTCGGCAAATCGCTCATCCCACATCGACAAAGACAACGGCGCGACATAAGCCACCACGCCGGCTAAATCACCGGGATAAAAACGTTTGAGATAGGTTGCCGTCATACCGCCTTTGCTGCGCCCGGTGGCTATCCAGTTGCCAGTGAACAAGGGTTTGAGTTTGGCGATGATGGCATGATGATCTGCCGCTGCTTGCGCAATCGTCATGGTCGACCAATCGGTCGTTGCTGGTATAGACTCCCCAAAATATCGATGTTCGACTTCAATCTGATTGGCACCAATCATGGTTGAGAGATCATCAAGTGCCAACCTCGACTCACCCGCCATTGCGTAACCTCGGGTTTGTAAAATAATTGGGGCGTTTTCGTCATGCATCAACAGCCTAACACGCTGACTAAAAGTAGGAGAATTAGGGTCGTTGTGATCGATGGGTTGTTCTACAGTCAATTTGTAATATTGATATCCGTCTACTGGACTGACATATAAATCTGCGCTAACCGATTCAATTTGGTTTAACAAATCAATAAAGAACACCGGTTCGCCAGTCTCTATATCTCTATATTTGGGTGCGCTGCTCCCTCCGCACCCGACCAATAAACCAAAACCCAAACCTAAGCCTAAAAACCTCAACAACCATCTAAAACTGAATGTATTCACAACAGCGCCTTATTTCACATTAAAAAGAGAATTTAAATTACCCCCAAGACGCTAAATCAATCTTAGACTTGATGCAAAAATAATGGCCTGATGTGGTGATGATGTTTTGATGACGGCTTATAAATCAATGAGTTAGTGCCCGTCCAGAAACGCGCATAATATCCCATTGCCCCTGACTTAGCAGTCCCCAAACAGTGCTATTATCATGTGATGACAAAGCAAAACCGCCAAAATGAGCCACCGGCATTTGCCACAATTGCTTTTTGCTGTTGTCGTTTAAATGCCAAACATGTAGGCCCTTTGGTTTGTGGTTGGCATAAAGATGATAAATACTATTATTCGATAGATACCAGCCCAGGTGATTCTCGCGAGGGAAACTACCGCTCAGCATTTGATGCTTGCCGCTGCCTAAGTCAAGCTGCCATAACCCATTTTCGAGCGCTTTGGTGTAATACAAAAAGCGCCCATCGCTCGATTCGTTGGCGCTGAACCCGCCTTCACTGGTGATTTTTTCCATCTGCCCAGTCGTTAAATCCAACAACCAAATATTGAATTGACCGTCAGAATCGCTACGTACATAAACCTTGTTGTTATCTCGGTATGACCAGCCGACTACATCGGCATAAATGTCATCTGGCGATATTTTGTCATAACGGTGTGTGTCTAAATCATACCGATAAACCGAGTTGAAGCTGTGAAACATCAAGTAGCGATCGTCCGCTGACCAGCGCAATAAAGTTTGCGATAAATCCAAATCACCGGTTTTGAGCTGACTAACTTGCCCGTCAGCCAAACGCAACCAAATACGATATTGGCCACTGCGCTGTGATATAAACGCTAACTGTTTGCCGTCATGGGCAAAGGTAGGATTTCTTTCGTTGTGCTGCGTGCCCCACTGGGCAGGTTTCATAGTCTGATTTTGCTCAGCTTCATACTCATGCACAAGAACATACATTTGCGACTTGGCGGTCGAGCGACCGTAGTAAAACTGCTCGTGCGCTGGCGAAAAATAACCGCCAGTGATGCGGTTGTCACTGCTAAAATCCAACTCTTTGATGTTGCCGGTCAGGTCCATTAACTTAAACCGGTCATTTTCAATCATAAACAGCGCTTCATCGGCTCTGGCCCAGCTGATGCTTCGAATGACTTCATTACTGTCTCTTAGTTTGCTGAGGTGTTGATTGACCACATCATAAAGGTAAATGCTGCCCCGTTCCCATTGATAATGGCTGAGCAAAATCAGTTTAGTGCCATCACTAGAGGCCACAACATCATAAAGATTGTCGATTTGTGGTAGCGCTGTTTGGCCAGGCATCGGTGGTTTATCGGCCAAAGAGAACAAATGCAACTTGCTATTTTCGCCAATTTGAGTGGTTGCTCTAGATAACCAATACAAGCTTTGATTGGCCTGACTGTAAGCCAGTTTTGACACGGGTTTGTTTCCACAATCAACAATCTGTCGGCCCTTGCTCAGCGTTACGTGCTCTGATTCAAAATCAAAAACTTCAATTGTGCATTGGTTGTTTTGATAAATCGCCACCGCCAATTGATACGCCTTACCCAGCCAGGTGTAAGCCAAAATGTGACCCCTGTCCGATAGCAGCGGTTTTTCGTCACCCGTAGTTTGATTCGTAACAAACAAACGCCGCTCACCATTCGCTGAATTTTGATGCAAAAAGCTTAACCAGCGCTCATCAGCACTGAGCTTGGCCATCCATTCGCGACCCGGCATAGACGTAACCACCTGCACTTTATCTTTGGCCACAAAGGTTTTAAGTGAATCGGTGTTTTGCACTGGCAACAAAACCGCAACCATCACCACCAAAGCAAAAGCCAGCAAAGCCAAGGCCCATTTTATTGGCTTACTTTGCGCTTTATAAACATCAACCTTTTGGATCAGCCGATAACCCCGTTTTGCCACGGTTTCGATATATTGATAAGGCTGAGCATTGTCGCCAAGGGCTTTACGCAACTGGCTGATAAGACGGTTCACGGCATGATCAGACACACTGATAGGCCCCCAAACAGCGGTTCGAATCTGATCTCTTGAGGTAATTTGACCGGGATTTTGCATAAAAAATACCAGCAAGTCGATGGCCTTGGGCTCCAAAACATTCACCCCGTCAGCACCGCTAATCTGGTTTAGCGCAGGTTCTACCACAAAATCACCTAGGCGATAGCGCATTGTCATTTACCGTTCACTTATGCAAAAAAACAACACCTTAACCCATCAGGCCAAAAAAGTGAAATCCCATGTAATTGCCAATTCAGATGAGCACAATATCACTTTAATTTTACCTTTATCGTCTTGTTTAAATGCATCTTTTCTCCAATCAAGCTTGTTCATGCCCCTCTAAAACCTGTAGATGTTTAACCAAACAGAAGTTACAATAACGGCCGGTTTCATGCACCCCAAACGCTGGCCATCATTCAATCACTAAAACGGACGAAGATAATGAAGAAATTACACGCGATTGTGCTCAGCGCACTTATCGCCCTTACTTTTGGTAGCCAGGCACTGGCGGCTGCGCTTACCCCCGAAGACCTGTTTTCTGACGACAGGATCACTGATTTCAGGCTATCCCCAACGGGTGAATATGTGGCCTATGTTTCGCCCCAAGGCGATACCGAGATATTTACCATCGCCAAAGTCGATGGCATGGAAGCCACATTCACCACTAAAATGGGCTCAAAGCGTTATGTCGGCCATTTTACGTGGGTCAATGACGAACGTTTATTGCTATGGCCAGCCCAGCGTTATGGTGTTCACGAAATCAAATATAATACCGGTGAAATTCAAGCCATGAACTACAACGGCAAGAAAAACACCAAATTGTGGGGCTATCGAACCAAGGTTAGGAAGGGCAAGCAGGACCCACGCAGAGGTTTCCTTAGACTGACATCAAAACTTGAAGATGAACCCGACAGTATCATGATC
>JABSOG010000874.1 GCA_013216025.1 Algicola sp.
CCAAAAATGAAACCCGTGGCGATGCCAAAAGGGCGGGCGCTGGTGACGTTTTCGTGTTACGAATACCAGCAGGTGCTGGGCATAGCGCCCTACAACGAAATTGCCATGACCATTCCGGTGATGATTGACCCTTTGGTGAATGTGCCCGTGCTGCCGATGATCATGAACGGCTTCAAAAAGTTTGGTTATTATGTTTTTCATATGCCGGTAACCTCGTTAGAAAACCGCATTAGAGGCAATAAAATCTGGGGATTGCCCAAGGTTGTTGATACCGTTGAAATCAACGTAAACAACGCTGTGTCGACCACCCACGCCACCGACGAAAAAGGCAACCGTTACTTTTCACTCAAGGTGCCAACCACCGGCAAGGCCACTGATTTTGATGTTCGTTCAAATCTATATTCCCGTCTTGATGACCAATTGTTGCAAAGCCCAACCCAGTTTAAAGGGTCGTTTATGGTCAATAAACACATGGACAGATTATTTAAAACCGGCGGCGACGACCCCGGCGTATTGTCTATAGGCCCCGGCCCTTATGGCGATATGCTCAGGCAATTGAAAATTGAACCTCAGCCCTTTCAGTTTCGATATGCCCATAAAATGAATGCATGTTTTGACTTACCAAACGAGGGCTATCAGCCACCATTTAACTTCTCAAATGCCAAGCAGGAGGTTTAACATGACTCAAACCATTCTTTTGGTCGGTGCTGGTGCCGTTGGTGCCACCATTGCGGCCTGGTTAGCGCCAAAACATCAGCAATTTTATGTTTATGACAGACCTGATAACGTCAAAGCCATCAACGAATCGGGGATCTCCAGTTATAAGCAACATCAGCAAGACCAAATGGTCAATACTCCTGTCAAAGCCATTGATAATCTCGCAGATTGTCCCACACCAGACATCATTTTATTGTGCGTTAAAAACTACAGTCTCGACGGACTGTCTAAAGCAATTGTTGATGCCTATGGCGTATCTGTACTAAAAAACACCATTGTAGTGGGACTGCAAAACGGCGTTAAAAACCAGCAAATATTGCCCAAATATTTCAACAACGTGGTGTATGGCATCATCAGTTATAATGCCTGGCTCGACGAGACTACCGATACAGGCGGGGTTAAAAGAACAATGGCCGGTTACCAAGCCAAAGGCCCTTTTCTCTTTGGCACGCCCGATAACAGCAATCAAGCGGCGGTGCAGCAGGTAACCGATGCGTTCAACCAAGGCGTTGAGGCCATTGCCAGCCGGCATTTTCAAGATGCAGCGCTGAGCAAAATGATCATCAACCTGACCAATTCGTTTACGACTCTGAGCGGTTTGGGTTATCGAGAAATCGACAATGCCCCGTTGTTTCAAAAGATCCTCAGTCGATTAACTTACGAAGGGGTTAACATCGTCAAAGCCGCCGGTTTTAAAGAGTGCAAAGTCGGTGATATTCCCAGCTGGTTACTCATTCGCGCCAGCGCCCTGTTACCGCAATTTTTGACCCGTAAACTGTTCGCCAAAAATGTCAAAAAAATGGTGTTAAGCTCGATGGCACAAGACATTATTCAAAATGGCCGCACCGACAACGAACTGCACGATATTAATGGTTACCTGCTTGGATTAGCCGACCAATTTGGTGTCGACGCGCCGTATAACAAAGCGATGTATCAATTGTGCCAATCGGCCTTTGCCGCCGAGCAGTTTTCACCAATGGCGGTTGATGATATTTGGCGCAAGATGGGGATCAAGGGGTCAGAGATCTTGAAAAGCGATTAATTTGTTAATATTCAAAAGCTTAGAATCAAGGGGCCAGAGAGATTTTAAATAGCATTCTTAAGAATCAACGTCTGTGCCCCCCTGAATTCCATTTTACGTGGATAAATCCACGGGCTACAATGTGGGTATGAACCTAAAAGCCCTGCTCACCAGCTTATTCACTGCTGTATTTTTCACACAATCAGCCGCGGCCAACACGCCTGAACCCAAAGTTTACTGGGAAGAAGGCAGCAAAGGCCAAATCACCTTTTTTGCTGACAACCCCGAGGTAATACCCCAATGGGTTGAGGTTGAATTTTCTGAACTTAAAAATATGACCCCTTCGCAGCCGGGGCCATTTATCTTCACGGTAAAAGCCAAAAGCAAAAAGGCCGAGTTGTTTCACTTAAAACCGGCCAAAAATCGCGGTTACAACTTCAAAACGGCCACCCGCATCTTGCCGGGAAAAGGACCTGATACCCGCCATCAAGATAATCACCTTTACCTGCTGCCCTTTGCTCACGGTAAAAAATATCAGCTCGGACAATCTTATTTTGGCACCGCCACCCATACCCAACCCAATCCTTATGCGCTCGATTTTAATATGGACACTGGCAGCATGATTTGTGCCGCGCGCGATGGCGTTGTGGTTGATGTGAAACAAGATTCGAATATTGGTGGACCCAGCCCCAGATTCGCCAAACATGGCAATCATGTCACCATTTACCACGACGATGGCACATTTGCCAATTATGCCCACCTTAAAAAGAGAGGCGCATTGGTCAAAAAAGGACAGCGAGTTAAAGCAGGACAAAACATAGGATTAAGCGGCAATACAGGCCAGTCATCCGGGCCGCATTTGCATTTTGAGGTGTTTAAATATAACCCGAAAGGAGAATCGAGAAACCTGCCAGTGCGATTTATTAATCATGACAACAAACCCTTGGCCGATCTCAACACTGGCATTTTTTATTATGCCACCCACCCCACCAAACCTAAATATACGGTGAAGCTGGGTGCAACAATCAAAGACAGCGATTTTACACAGTCGGTGAAATTGCCCTACAGCGACAAATTCGACATCACCACCAAAATCGTCGACCACAGCATTGCTTTGTTTGCCAGCAACGGCAAAAAATCAACCATGGATTTTGAGCTGAGTTTAAACCTAACCAATTATACCTCTAGCCAATCATCACCTATTGTTGCTTCAGTACCGCCGTTAACTGAACAGTTTTTATTGATTTTAAAACCCATTGACGTGTCAAAACCGGGCAAATATGGCTACTCGATAAAACAACAACTCATTGGACAGGCCATCAATGATGCGAAGTATGACCGATACAGCAAACCTGTACGCCAAACCGATGAAATCAAAATCAACCAAAAAAACAAAGACGAAAAAGTACTGCTGTTTGCCAGTAACGGATTCAACAGGACAATATCGCTGGAGATTAGGCTGAAGTTGCAAAACATGACAGCCAGCAAGGGACTGAAACAAAAGATTTCAATCCCACCGCTGACCGAGGTTTATTTACAGCATGTGACGCCAATTAAAACGACTAAGGATTCACAGTTGGGTTATTCGATTCGCTTTCGTTGATAAGAGATAAGAGGCTATCTGCAAATCAATCGCATTCCGTTTAACGCAGTATCATCGCCCCACCAGCCTTGACTGCTTTCGCTTCTTAATCTGTAACCGTAAACAAACTGACCTGCTGGACATTCACCTGCTGCCCCCCAACTGCCCCAATGGCCATCGGTCGAATAACCTTTAGAGAAATCTGCGCTGGGAATAACATCCCCCGAAAGCAAAGTGTTGTACACGCTGAACGAGCGGCTGGTGCCCGAATAACTTGAAATGGCACCGCCCAAGCCGTTTTTCCAATGGCCAAGATGGCGCAAACGGTAGGTGCCGGTTGGCGTATCATCG
>JABSOG010000875.1 GCA_013216025.1 Algicola sp.
CACAACTGGTACAAGCCGAAAAAATGATATCGCTGGGCACATTGACCGCCGGGGTGGCGCATGAGATCAACAACCCGATCAACTTTGTGCATGTGTCCACCCAAAACCTTGAAGTCGATTTGGGCCGACTGCAACAATTTATCATGGATTTGGCCGGTGACGATGCCGACGACGATATTCTTGACAGTTTCCGGCAGCACTTCAATCCGCTTTACGAGCATCTGAGCACGATTAAGGACGGTACGCAACGGATAAAAACTATCGTCAGAGATTTAAAAGTGTTCACCGGGCTAGAGCAAGCTGATGAAAAAACGGTGGTGATCAGCGATTTGCTCAAATCAACGGTTAATCTGGTGCAAACCCAACACAAAATGCACATCGAATTTGTTACTGATTTTACCGCAACACCCAAATTGCAGTGTTTTCCAGCCCAGCTGAATCAAGTGTTTATGAGCCTGATTGTTAATGCTTGTGATGCTATTAAAATCAATCAGCAAAGTAAGCATGGCAAAATCACCATCACCTGTGGGTTACGTGGCGACACCATAGAGGTTACGGTTAAAGACAACGGTTGCGGCATGAATGATGAAACCAAAAGCAAATTATTTGAACCCTTTTACACAACTAAAGAAGTGGGGGCAGGTACTGGCTTGGGTTTGTCGATAGCCTTTGGTATAGTGCAAAAGCACGGTGGTGAGTTGGTGGTTGAATCCGAGCTAGGCCTTGGCAGCACTTTTGTGGTCAGGTTGCCGGGGTGGATTGAGTAGTACCTTGGCTCATAAGTTCGTGCAGCTTTGGACACTGTTTGTTCATGCCTCTCAACCCCACGGTAGGAGCGAGCTCCAGCTCGCGATTTGCGCCAACGGCGCAATATTTTTGAAATGGCGTCGCCATTTATCGCGAGCTGGAGCTCACTCCTACAGCAAACCAATTCCCATTTAAGTAACGAGGACTTTGCCTGCTATGTACCTGAAGATTGCTCTGTTCTTATTGTTTACTGTTTTATTGCATCCAATGATTGTCATGGCATCTGACACCGCCACCCATTTTGAGCGTTTGTCGATTGAGGATGGGCTGTCACAAAATACGGTGCTCAGTATTTTGCAAGACAGTCAAGGATACATGTGGTTTGCTACGTACGATGGCCTTAATCGTTATGATGGCTACACTTTTAAAGTGTTTCGGCACAACCCGCAAGACCTCGGTTCAATTTCAAATAACACCATCTACACCCTTTTTGAAGACTCAAAGGGCAGGCTGTGGGTAGGCACTCGGGGTGGCGGGATTAATCGGTTTGATGTTGATACACAACGATTTATCCATTTTAGACATGACCAGAATAATCCCACCAGTTTAAGTCATGACAGCATCCCGGCCATTTTTGAAGACAGTAAAGCAACCTTATGGTTTGGTACTGATGGCGGGGGTTTGAATCGTTTCGATGAAGCATCGGGGCAATTCGAGCATTTCAAACACAGTGAAACCGACCCAGACAGCTTGAGCCATAACACCGTCCGAGTTATCCATGAGGATAAATCAGGGGTGCTGTGGTTGGGCACCGATGGCGGTTTAAACCGGTTTGACCCAAAGCAACGGCGTTTTGAGCGTTATCAACACAATTTGGCAGACGTAAACAGTTTGAGCCATGACGACGTTTATTCACTATTGACCGATGCAAAAGGCCAGCTTTGGGTGGGCACTCGTGATGGACTCGACCGATTTGATGAGCGCTCTCAAGGTTTTGTGCAGCTTAAGCACCAAGCGACTGACCCGGGCAGCCTTAGCCACAATGTCGTCAGCAGTCTGTTTGAAGACAGCCAAGGCACACTTTGGGTGGGTACTTACGGCGGTGGATTAAATCGTTATGAAACGCAGCAAAACCGTTTTTCCCATTTTAATCATGATTTGGCTGACCTCAACAGTTTGAGTGATGACGTTATACTGTCAATTTATGAAGATAAACAAGGGGCAATTTGGGTTGGCACTCAGGCGGGTGGATTAAACAAACTCGATACCCAAAGGCAAGCGTTCGGTCATGTAAAGCGTCATGCGACCTACCCCCACAGTTTAAGCAATAATAATGTATGGTCACTCTATAAAGACAGCAAAGGCATATTGTGGGTTGGCACAGACGGTGGGTTAAACCGTTACAACGCGCAAACTAAAGACTTTGCCCATTTTAAACATCAGCCTGCCAATCAACACAGTTTAAGCGGCAACTTGATTAACTCCATTGTTGAAGATAGGGAAGGCACTCTGTGGATAGGTTCATATGGTGGTGGATTGAACAAATATAATCGTGATACACAACGATTTGAGCATTTTAAACACATCCCATCGAACCCTGACAGCTTGAGTGATAATCTGGTGATCACACTGTTAAAAGACAGTAAAAATACGTTATGGGTTGGCACCAAAGGTGGTGGGCTAAACTGCTTAGACCTGAATCAGACCAACGACATAACAGCAACGTCAGGGGGACGACCTGCCGATATCGGCCTGAATTCAACTGTGGTTGACCAGCAGCACTTCAAGCATTATCTCCATAATGCCTCAGATGCCGATAGTCTGAGTCATGATACTGTCTTGGCCATTTTCGAGGACTCAACAGGTGTTATTTGGATTGGCACCTGGGGCGGTGGGCTTAACCGGTTTGACGCTCAAACAGAACAATTTGAGCATTTTATACACCAGCCATCAGACCCGCAAAGTTTGAGTGATGATACCGTATTAACCATTTATGAAGATACCAAGGGGTCGCTTTGGATTGGTACCACCGGTGGACTGAACAAGTTCGATACCAAAACCAAAAAATTCAGGCACTACCGGGAAAAAGACGGACTGGCCAACGATGCGGTTTACGGCATACTTGAAGACGCGCAGGCACATCTTTGGCTCAGTACCAACAAGGGTTTGAGCCGATTCAATCCGGTGACAGAAACCTTTGACAATTATGATGTTAATGATGGTTTACAAAGCAATGAGTTTACCCCAGGCGCTGCCTTTAAAGGGGCTGATGGCGAGCTATTTTTTGGCGGGAAAAGTGGTTTTAATCGGTTTTATCCCGACAATATCAAAGACGATACACACTCGCCGCTGGTGGTGTTGACCGATTTTTTACTGGCCAATCAATCGGTGGCGGTTAACCCAAACCCGCAAGGTGACCGGACAAAATTCAGCTTGCCAAAAGACATCAATGCATTACAACACTTAACCCTGACTTACCGACAAAATCTGATCACCTTTGAATTTGCCGCATTACATTTTACCAATCCATTAAAAAACAAATACGCCTATCAGTTGATTGGTCAAGACTCGAATTGGGTTCAAACCGATGCCAAAAACCGGCGCGCAACTTATACCAATTTGGCACCGGGCGATTATACCCTGAGGATAAAAGCCAGCAATACAGATGGTTACTGGAATGAACAGGGTAAATCACTAAAAATCACCGTTGAGCCACCACCTTGGCGAACCTGGTGGGCGTATTCGTTTTATATCTTGCTGGTTGGCGGCATTGTGGTGGCTTTTGTTCGGTTTGAACGACAAAAACGCATCAATGAGCAAGTGGTCAATGCGCAATTGAGGCAAGTAGACAAACTCAAAGATGAGTTTTTGGCCAATACCTCCCATGAATTGCGCACCCCTTTAAATGG
>JABSOG010000876.1 GCA_013216025.1 Algicola sp.
GCTAAACGCATCGCGGTCTTTGACTCTTACTTCTTCGTCAACATGAACTTGTAAGTAATTGCCCGGGGTAAAACTCAAGCCAGTGCCATTTTGTAAAAACGGTTTGTATGTACCACCAAAAATAACCGAACCTTTGGGTTCAACGCCAACAACGCGCAACTTAGGCAGCTGTTCTTTAAGATACTTGGCGGTGCCACACAGGTGGCTGCCAGTACTCACACAACCCATCAAAACGTCGATATCACCATCGAGTTGTTTAAAAATCTCGGGGCCAGTGTGATGATAATGGGCATCGAGCGCTGCATTGTTGTTGTACTGATCGAGGTTGACGCAGTTATTCATGTTTTGGGCGATGTTTCTGGCCATTTGAATACGGTTTTTCTGATAACCACCGGAGCTGTCTTTTTCGGTCATAATTTCAACACTGCCACCAAAAGCTTTGACTAGGGCAATGTTGCTTTTCGGGGTTTTAGGGTCAAGAATGCAGATAAATTTGTACTTTCTGACGGCGCAGATCATCGCCAGCGCATGCCCCATATTGCCTGATGACGACTCAACGATGGTATCACCGGGTTTCAACGCACCGCTTTTCTCTGCAGCTTCAATGAGTTGCATGGCACTACGGTCTTTAACGCTACTGCCGGGGTTAACCGATTCGAGTTTGCCGAAAACCCGAATGTTCTTCTCCCGGTTGCCAAGGCAATGGATTTGTATCAAAGGTGTATCACCAATGACGTCGAGAATGTTGTTTGAGATCATGTATCAAGTACTCCTGCCGTACTGCTAATCGTCTTCATGACGTGGATCCTAGATTCATATGCCCTGGATTCTATTGAAATATCGAAAATAAATACGATTGTTAAATTTATGTTTGTATCATGTATCTGACATCAGTTCCCTTGATGCAATTTCATGTGTGTATCCTAAACCCACTACAGCCCCATAAACAAGGATAAAATCGATTAATCTTGGTTGTACCTGTCAAAAATTGTAATAATTAATGTTAACAAATGCTTTTCTATCAATATCGATGATTATGTTTTTGATATAAGCCAGTGTTTGCTACTATCAATTAACTGTATTTGTTAGTTAATGTTAATGTATCTGTTATTATGTTTATTGGTTGTTAATTTTATGGTTTATTGTCAAGTGCTTAGTTGAAGAATTACCACTTTTTTTTGTTACAGACTTTGTAACAGATGTTTTAACAACCGGCCTCAGTAACTAACGGAACTATTATGAAATCGATGAGTCAGTCTTTTCCTTTGTCCCTAGTGCAATTGGACATCTATTTTGACCAATTACACCTGGCTGATAATCCTACTTATAATATCGGTGGATTTATTCGCATGGGTGCGGTTGATGTTGCCAGATTGAATAACGCCCATGCGTGTTTGGTCAGTAGCGAAGATGTTTTTGGTTTACGCATTGTTAACTCAGACAAAGGTGCTAAAGACCAAGGTGTAAGACAAGCCCTGAGTGAACAGCGCACGACAGAGCTGCCACTGATAGATTTTTCTAATGAAGCCGACCCAGATAAGGCAGCCACCGATTGGACCGACAAACGCTTTCAAGTCTTGTTCGCGCTGCATGATGCTGAGCTGTTCAACACTTGTTTAGTCAAAGTCAGTGACACGCAATACCGTTATGTGGCGATTGCCCATCACCTGATCATGGATGGTTTTGGTTTTGCCAACTGGGCCCGCAAACTGGGTGAGTTTTATCACGACCAAGCGGGTAAGATCGATAGTTTACAACCACCCGCATGGCGCGATATTGTTGATGGCGACTTAAAGTACCTTGATGGTAAAAAATATCTACAAGACAAAACGTATTGGCAACAAGCATTTTGTGCTGCCCCCGAGCCCCTACTGACCCCTTTTTACCGTAATACTTTTGATAACAAAGATCTGATCCCCAGTGGTCGCGAAATATTGACCTTGCCGGTCAGTGATTATCAGGCGCTAAAAGCGATTGCCAACAGTTATCAAACCGATATGCCGCAACTGTTACTGGCGGTTCTGTCGGTTTATTTTGGCTCGGCTACCGGCCAAGACTCGCTGGTGATTGGCTTGCCCGCCCATAACCGGCGCAGTAAAGTACAAAAGCAGATGTTGGGGGTTTTTACCAACATCTCCATGATGACAGTGAACATTGATGGCGAGCAAACTCTGGCCGAGTTAACTATTAATATAGCCAAGCAGCAAAAAGCCAATTACCGGCACCAGCGTTATCCCGGCGGACATGTCATTCGTGATCTGGGGTTGTCCGGCAGTGGCCAGCGATTATATGACTTGGCCTTTAACTTTTTACGGCTCGACAGCGACCTAGAAATTGGTGGCAGCAAAGCCCAGCTTTATTACCTCAGCCATCGCCACGAAATGACGCCGTTAATGGTTAATGTCTGGGAATATGGCGACAGCCAGTCGGTCGAAATCCAGTTCGACTTTAATGAAGCTTATTTCTCGGCGCCAGAAGCCCGTTTGCTGATCAACCGTTTTAGCCATTTGCTTGAGCAAGTCAGGCAAAACCCCGATTGTGTGTTGGCGTCACTGGATATTTTGGCCCCTCAAGAAGTGCACACTCAAAAAGTTGAGTTTAATGAAACCCGTGCGCCTTTGGCTGGTGATTTATGCATACACCAGTTATTTGAACAACAGGCTCAGCAGTCGCCTGACAATGTCGCCTTGGTATTTAACGACCAACAGTTAAGTTACCGCGAGCTTAACGAGCGGGCCAATCAACTGGCGCATTACCTGATACTCAAGGGCGTCAAGCCCGATACCTTGGTGGGTTTGTATGTCGAACGCTCGATGGATTTGGTCGTTGGTTTATTAGCGATATTAAAAGCGGGTGGGGCTTATGTGCCACTTGACCCGAATTATCCGGATGCACGCATCACCTACGTGTTGCAAGACGCGCGGGTAGGCATCATGCTGACCCAGTCGTCTTTGCGTCAGCATGTTCCAGCTAATATCCACACCATTTGCATCGATGACGAAGCGCAACTAGCTGAGTTGGGCACTTATCGTTTTACCAATGTCAGGCCTGCATCGTTGGGATTAACCCCGGCACATTTGGGGTATGTCATTTATACCTCGGGTTCAACGGGTCAGCCCAAAGGTGTAGCAATCGAACATAAAAATACCGTGGCGATGTTGAGCTGGGGATTGCAATGTTATTCGCCAGACGACTTGCAGGGCGTATTGGCGTCAACATCAATGTGCTTCGATTTATCTTTGTTTGAAATGTTCATGCCACTGGCCTGTGGCGGACGGGCGATTATCGTCAAAGACGCGCTGGCCCTGTCCACCTTGGCAGACCCTCAATCAGTCACCTTGATCAATACCGTGCCGTCGGCCATTGGTGCCTTACTCGATTTAGACAATGGCCTGCCATCATCGGTCAAGGTTGTCAACTTAGCTGGCGAGGCACTTAGCCGATCACTGGTCGACCGAATTTATCAGCAAACCGATGCACAGCGCGTTTACAACCTTTATGGGCCGTCAGAAGACACCACGTATTCAACTGTGGCCCTTGTGCCGCGAGAGGTTACACGTGGCAGCAATGACAAACCGACGATAGGCGTGCCTATCGCCAATACCCAAGCTTATGTGCTCAGGGCAAATCAATCGCTACAAGTGATTGGCAT
>JABSOG010000877.1 GCA_013216025.1 Algicola sp.
CAATTTTTGTGGTGGTGGTAAATTGATGGATGAGATTTTCACCGAGATTCAAGCCGTTAAACTCGGTGAAGTACTGCAAATAGACGCTTGTGAAACCCTGCAACCCGAAGATGCTGCGGTACCTTGGGCTGAAGAATGGGCTAAATTGCTTTAATAAATCTACTTTTTTTGCACGGATTAAACAGGTTAACAACTTGGTAGGAGCGGCAGAAGCGAAGCGTCCTCGCCGCGATCCTTGTTTTGATTGGCCTGCGGCCAATATCGCGCCGGGATCGGTATATGGATATACCATATTAGGGCAATGCAGGATGCAATTGCCGACGGCGCTCCTACCGACCAAGCGTCCGCTCAATATAAGTCAAAATCAGCTGCTCAAGCACCTTGAGCGGCACTGAGCCATTCTTAAGCACCTCGTCGTGAAATTCCCTGATATTAAACTTGTCGCCAAGGGCCGTTTCGGCTTCACGGCGTAAGCGTTTGATGGTCAACTCGCCCATTTTGTATGACAACGCTTGGCCAGGCCAGGTAATGTAACGGTCGATTTCGGTTCTGACATTGTGCTTCGACAACGCGGTATTGCTTTGCAAAAAATCAATCGCTTTCTGTCTGCCCCAGCCTTTGATATGCATCCCTGTATCGACCACTAAACGACAGGCCCGCCACATTTCGTAAGTCAAACGGCCAAAGTCGCTGTACGGGTCTTGATAGAACCCCGCCTCTATGCCCAAATACTCAGAATACAAACCCCAACCCTCGCCAAAGGCTGAAATATAAGAATATCGGCGATGGTTCGGCACATCAGTCAATTCACGGTTAATCGCGCTTTGCAGGTGATGCCCCGGTACTGCTTCGTGTAACGTCAGTGCCTCAAGCACGTATAAAGGACGAGTGTCTAAAGCGTAAGTGTTTACCCAATAATAACCGGGCATATCATCGCGGCTAGCACCGACATAACGACCAATGGTGTATTTGGGTGCCAAGTGAGCGGGCACGGGTGCTACGCCATAGGGGGTGCGGGGTAAATGCTTAAACAGCGAAGGCAGTTTGGCATCCATCTTTTTGGCGATGTACGAAGCCTCTTTTAATAGCTGCTCGGCGGTGGTGGGGTAAAACTGCTTGTCGGTGCGTAAAAACTCTATGAAGTCGGCAAAGCTGCCCTTAAATTCGAGCTTGGTTATGATCTTGTCCATTTCGCCGCGAATACGGGCGACTTCTTTAAGCCCTATTTGATGCACCTGCTCGGCGGTTTTATCGGTGGTGGTGTAGTATTTTACCCGATTATTGTAAAAGTCTTTACCATCAGTGGTATTAGACACCCCTATTGTTTGTCGCGCCCCCGGAATATATTGCTTGACCATAAAGTCATAAAAATTTCGGTAGGCTGGCACGACTTCATCGAGGATCACCGCAGCGGCCTCGGTTTTGAGCTGTGCAAATTGGCTGTCGCTGATGGCCAGTGGTTTCTTTTCCTTAAACGGTTTATAAAACACACTTTGCTCGGCTACATTGACAAAAAAGGCTTCAATACCGCTTTCGAAGCCTTTTAAGACCACCTGCGGGTGAGTATTGCCGGTTCTGAGCCCTTCTTTCATCCAGTGGATATTCTGCTTAAAGTACTTTGGAATGGCCCGCAGTCGAGCCACATACTTTTCAAAATCTTCTGCCTGCTTGAACGATACCCGGCTAGGCAAAAAGGCCAAACTCGCGTGAAAGCCAGACTCCGCAGTCAAAGGCGTATAGTGAGACTTGTAACGATACTGGTCGATGGTGTTGTTCAATTGGCGAACCAGAATGTCGAGGTTGATGATTTGTGTTGAAGACAATTGTCGACGGTTAATGGCATTCAAGCTTTTAACAAACCCCCTCATACGCAGGTCTTTTTCGGCCAAAGCATCACCTGACAAATCACTGAGCAGATGGTCATATTCGGTGGTACCTTTGCCCGTTGCCATGGTAGGGCTGACATTGAGGCGGTATTGCCACACCTCATCCATCAACGCGTTAAGCTGCGCGTCTGCTGAACTTTTTGAATTGGTATTGTGTTGGTCTGTGTTGCTTTGAGAGGTATTGCTTTTATTAGCACTGCTTTGGCAGCCACCGAGTGTGGTTATTATTGTTGCAACCAATAGGCTTTTTGCGAAATTTGAATTAAGCGTAAACATGATCTTCCCTTTGGTTCATTGTCGTCTGATACAAACTGACAAATGAAAACGGATATAAAAGTTGAGGATTATAGTAATCTAATCTGTGTGAATGGCAATTGGCGCACAACAGATATCAATGAATAATCCCGTCAATCATCGGTTTGCATATTAATGCACTAACAGTGCATATCCGTAACTTGTTGATTAGTGTCGTTTATTCACCGTGTTATTTCTATTGTTAACAATTTTTTAATATAAAAAATGGGTTTTATTTAACAAAAATAGCATTTTTGACTGGCATTTGTCGGAAAATTAAGACAGAATGTAACCAAATGTAGCATGGTTGTTTTGAACGTGTATTAATCGCGTTTTAATTGTGTAGTGTCCAACGGGGTTTTCCTATGAAGTATCATGAGTCTGTGGCTCAGGCGAACGAAATAATGCAGTTGGTGACGGGGTTTTTACACCGTCATGGTTTGGCCGTAAACCCGCTTAATTATGCGGTTGCCTATGAACATGTCTCTTGTTCAAACCCAACCTTATCGCTGGTGATCGAAAAGCGCGAATTGGCTGGTAAATCGTTCGATAATTATGTTATGGAAAACTTTTATTCAGATTTGGTACTCAAGCAAAATGATTTGCAAGGAGACATTGTCGAGCATCTTGACGTGATGCTTGACGGTATCAACGATCAGTCCACTTTTTCTAAAGCGGCCACTACCCGTTATATCGATATGCTTGATAACGGTTTGGTGATGCTTGATGGCGAGAACATTAACCAATCCAAAGTAGTGATCAACCAATTGATTCATGCCACCAGTGAAATGAAAAGCAGCCAGCAGAAACTTCAAGAACAGCTGATAGAGTCTTGCTCTCAGACTGAACATTTACGCATGGAACTTGAAGACCTACAACGCGAACGCACCATCGATTCGCTAACAGGTTTGAAAAACAACAAAGCAGTGCAAGAACATATGGATATTTGGTTGACCGAATATCCACAACGAAAAATCGCCGCCATTGCCATTGATATCGACAACTTTAGTGGTTTTAATGACAGCTACGGTAATTTGGTGGGGGATGTTGTGCTCAGCAAAATCGCCCGCAAGATCAGCCATTATGTTAAAGACAGCGGTTTGCCGGTGAGAGTCGGTGGCGAAGAGTTTTTAATCTTGTTGCCTGACATCGATTTAAATGCCGCCAATATAGTGGCAGAACAGGTCAGAAAAGGTGTAGAAAAGATGAAGTTTGTCAGCGCACGTTCCAAACGGGCTTTGCCAAGCGTGACTATTTCGTTGGGCACATCAAGCTATCGTGGCAACGAACAACTTGAACACTTTGTGGGTCGTGCCGACAACGCGCTGATTCATGCCAAATCTACTGGTCGTAACCGGGTTATCTGCGAGACAGCTTTTAGTTGATTTTTGTTTATGCTGAACTGGTGATGGCGCTTAAACCATCACCGATATAACTACAAATCAGCTTGCTTTCAAAATCATATATCTAGG
>JABSOG010000878.1 GCA_013216025.1 Algicola sp.
GTTGCACATCAAACCGCTTGTACTTTGGCCAATGAAATGGCCGATTGGCCCATTTGCAATACGCAAAAAAGCTGGGGTTGGAATGCCAATGTGGTGTTTGACGCATCTATTCACGGATTATTGCGTTTGTGTATGGGTCAGCAGGTCGTGGTATTGCCCAATGACGCGAAACTAATGCCACAGCAGTTGGTTCAAATCGTGGCTGATGAAAATATCGGTGTGATTGACTGTACACCATCCATGGTGGCCATGTGGTTCAATGCACAAGTTGCTGACAGGCTACCCAACCTGGTCATTGGTGGCGAAGCGATAGGCGACAAATTATGGCAGCAACTGGTTGATTGGCAAAATGCCGGTGAAAGCCGCAAAGCGGTTAACATATATGGCCCGACTGAGTGTTGCGTCAACATTACCTGTCATCCTGTCGCAGGTAAACAACCGACAATCGGCAGGCCGCTGGGACACGTTAAGAGCTATTTGACCGACGCCGCATTACGGCTGGCACCAAAGGGCGTGGTAGCCGAACTGTTAATTGGCGGCCCTTGTGTGACACAAGGCTACCTTAATCAACCCGGATTGACGGCACAACGGTTTATTCAAAATCCGTTTAGTGACGATCCTCAAGACTGTTTGTACAGAACCGGTGATTTGGTGCGTTATCTTGAAGACGGCAATCTGGCGTATGTCGGCCGAAGCGATGATCAACTAAAGATCCGTGGATACCGGATAGAGGCTGGAGAAGTCCAAAGCCAGTTAGACCGCTGCGACAACGTCCGCGGATCAGTGGTAATAGCCGATGCCGGTCAGCAACGTTTGGTTGCCTATGTGGTGACCTGTGGCGAGAGAAAAGGCAAATCAGACGAGTCTCAGGGCGACTTTATTACCGATTTAAAAACGCGGCTACGCACGAGGTTACCGCACTATATGGTGCCGGATGTGATTATTTTGCTGGCAAGCTTTGTGCTGACAAGTAATGGCAAAATTGACAAAAAATCGTTGCCGCCAATTGATGATGGCATCAAATGGGGCCAGTATGTGGCAGCCAAAAACCATCAACAACAAACGCTGGTGGTTATCTGGGCTGCATTACTTGGGCTTGACTGTGCCCGCATTGGTATCGACGACAATTTTTTTCAACTGGGTGGTCATTCACTGTTGGCGGTAGAGCTGGCGATACGTGTCAGTAACCGCTTTAACTGCAGCGTGACCATTAATGATGTTTTTCGTTGCCGTACCATTGCACAACTGGCGGCCTACCTGGAGCATGCGCCGCAGTCAACTTTAAAGCTGGAGATCACAACCGTTGAGCGCGACCCTGACAAGCCGCCTCTTGCCTCATTTGCCCAGCAGCGGCTTTACTTTATCAGTCTGCAGGACAAGGAAAGTGCAAAATACAACTTACCCTGTGCCTGGCTAGTTAGCGGGGCATTTTTACCCGACATCGCCGAGCAGGCGCTAGCCAATATTATTACGTGTCATGAAAGTTTGCGAACAAACTTTGCCAACCAGCAAATGACCACGGTGCAAATCATCAACCCTTGCACCGATTTCAAATTGACCCGGGTTGACTTAACCGGGCTGTCATCGCAGCGCACAGAGCAAAGGTTGGCTCACTTGATGCGTGCAGATGCGAACACGGCTTTTTGTCTTGAACGGGATTTAATGTTGCGGGCGAGTTTCGTCCAGTTGACAAAAGGGCGAGGGGTTCTCCTTATCAACATACACCATATCGCCACTGACGGCTGGTCAAACAACCTGTTGATAAAGGCGTTCAATGAGCATTATCAGATGTTGGTACAAGGCATCAATGTGCCTTCCCCGCCACTGTCTATTCAATATGCTGATTTTACCCATAGCCAGCGACGCTGGATAGCTGATGGGCATTTTGAATCTCAACTGGTTTACTGGGAAAAACAACTGGCCGGTTTGCCCGAGGTGCACAGCTTGCCGATAAATGCCGCACGGCAGACTGAGCCGATTGCAGCCGGAGGCCGGTTTGTACAAAAGGTAAGCGAACAGACGCTATCGAGCCTCAGCCAAATTGCAAAGGACAATAATGCTTCGTTGTTTATGCTGTTACATGGCAGTTTTGCCTTATTGCTTAGTCGATACTCAAATTGTGAAGACATCGTTGTTGCCATCCCGACAGCCAATCGTTTGCAGCAACAACTTTCGCCATTGATTGGTTTTTTTGTCAACACGCTGGCATTACGGATCGATTGTTCACTTGATTGTGATTTCGAGGCCTTTCTCAATGCAGTCAAAACCGTACACCTTGACGGTCAGGCCAATCAGGCAATGCCGTTTGATTTGGTGGTAGACAGGTTAAAGCCTAATCGCAGCCATACTTACTCACCGTTATTTCAGTTCATGTTTGCCATGAACACCAATGAAACAACCCGATTGGACTTGCCCGGTTTGGACATTGAAATGCTTGATAATCAGCCCAGCGAAGCAAAATTCGAATTGTCGGCTACCGTCGAGCAAAGCGCACAAGGTCTGAATGTTGAGTTCAGTTACAATTCTGCCTTGTTTGATGGCGATTTTATCGAACAATTGGCCGGGCATTATGGTTATTTGTTGGGGGCCGTTGCTCGTGGACCCAAGTGTAATATACACGAATTGCCGCTATGGCCCCAATCGCACACAAAACAGTTGATTGCACAAATTAATCGGCGCTGACTATTCACTTATTTACCGGATATCAAATAGCTATGGATAAAAGTTACCTGTATACACCCGCGCTTAAAGTCGACGCTTTGGCCAAAAATAACGCTGGTCATCATGCGGATCATTGTGATGTCGCGGTGCTGGATTTGGAAGACTCCATTCATCTGGCCATGAAAGCCAACGCCCGGCAAATCATATTTGATTTGGATCATGGGGCACTCAAGCGTATGAAGAAATTATCTTTGCGGTTAAACGCCATCGATACCCTTGATGGGATTAAGGATATGGAAATGCTTGGTCGGTTGTTTAAACATAAGGGCTGTCGGTTCGATTCGGTATTTGTGTCTAAAATCAGGCATCACCGTGATCTGGTTGTTTACCGCCGATTGTTTGATGCCATGGCGCCGGCTATCAAGCTGATTACTATCATCGAAACTGTTGAAGCCATCGAAGACCTTGATGAAATAGCCAAATACAGTGATGCATTGATTTTGGGGCAGGCCGATTTGATGGCCTGCCTTTATGCGCATAATCAATCTTTTATCAACAATGCCCGTGCCAAAATCTGCGTATACGCGGCAAAGTACAATATTACCGCCATTGATACCAATTCCTTTGAGATAGACGACATGATCCTTTTCAAACGCCAGTGTGTGGCGGCAAGGCAGGAGGGTTTTATGGCCAAAGCCGCGATCCATCCGGTGCAATTGGATATTATCAACCAGGTGTTTGAAATCAGTGACAAAGAGCAACAAAAATTCGAAGACGTGATCGATATTTACAGTCGTTCGGTGAGTGGTTTTTCGATCCATGACGGTCGTATTATTGCACCGCCGTTTATCGCCAATGCCAACAAGATGCTCGATTTTATCGCCCGTAATAAATAACAATCAGGAAGCCGTGTTTTATGCATAATCAATTTATCAATACTCATAAAATCGTCAGCATTGGCGACAGGTCATGGCAAAAAG